>DMCG01000219.1:0-387 GCA_003445855.1 Spartobacteria bacterium
GCGGTGAAAGGCGGGCACATCGTCGATCGTGAAACCTTGCGTGGCAAAATCACGCCGCGGCTGGGGCCAGTTGAGATTCAAATCGACGACCACCTTTTCATCGCACCGGTCACGAACGAAGAGCGTGAAGGCTCGATGCTCTACAGCAATCATTCCTGCGATGCCAATCTGGGTGTGCGCGGCGAGATCACTTTCGTGGCCATGCGTGATATCCGCGCCGGCGAAGAGTTGACTCACGATTGGGCGACGACCGATGACGATGATTACTCAACCGCGTGCAAATGCGGTTCTCCGAAATGCCGGGAAATTCTCACCGGCAAAGATTGGCAACGACCGGAATTGCAGAAACGTTACGCGGGCTATTTCTCAGCGTATCTCACGCGGAAG
>DMCG01000219.1:691-3523 GCA_003445855.1 Spartobacteria bacterium
ACTACAGCGCGTCAAAAAATTCGTTAAGCTTCGGCGGTGCAAGGCCGGGAACGATACGCCAGAATCCGCGCTCATCCTGAATGACGTGTCGCTCTCCCGAATCTTCCGTTGGAAATTCGATGATGCGCCGCGCGTTGAGGGCGCGTTCCGCCGCGGCGCGATCGGTATAGATTTCCTGCAAAACCCTCTCGACTCGCGGATGGACCGGTTTCTCGAGCAGGCTTTTGTGTTCAGCGCTCAACTGGATTTCGCGCGGCTTTGTCTGAGGTTTAGGCGGCGCGGGCACAATCGGGTTGTCCGCCGGCTTCGCCGGACCACTACGTCTGCGAAACAAATTCATAAGCTAAGGAGATAATCGTGATTTGAGCTTGTCCCGTGCCACAGCTTTCGGCGGATCGGCTTGACCGGCTGTGCTCAACGGCGTTATGAAGGTGGCAGCACCGTTTCACCGATGAGTAAATCTTATTTTCCAACAGACCGGGCCGGTCAGATCGATTGGCATAATAATCTCGCGAAAGAATTTCCGAAAGTCGGAGAAAAGCTCGGCTTTAGTCAGGCGGAGATCACCAATGCGGTGAACGATTCCAAGTACGCGGCTTACCTTCTGAAAACCCTAGGACCGGAAATTGAATCCGATCCTGGTCACGCCGCGCATGCCGTGCTCGAAGGGCAATCGTCCGGCGACTATGTCGATCTTCCAAGCGAGGGAGCGCCCACGGCGGTGCGTCCTGGCATCGACACGCGTCGTCAGGCGCGCGCCGAGCGCATCAAGTCGCATCCGAATTACACCGAAGCGATTGGGAAACAATTGCGAATCGTGCCCGGAGCGAAACTCGATCCGAAGAGTTACAAAGCCGAACTCGGGCAGCCGCGGCGCACCGGTAATTTCGTCACGATTCCATTCCGCAAAGCGGGCGGAGAAGTCAAAGGGATCAATCTTTATCGGCAATGCAAAGGCGAAAAGTCGCCGCAAAAAGTCGGCTTCTTTTTTCGCACCCCGGCGATCGATACCACGGCGAGACCGTCCGAAGAATGCATTTACACCGCCCGCGCCGTCATCGACGACAAAGAAATCGGCCAGCCGAGCGACACGGTCACGGTGATGATTAACTGATTATCGATCTTATCAGTCCGAGTTGATGCGTTTCTTGAGGCGCTTTGCGCAAGGCGAGCTGCGGCTCAATCGAATTCATCTTTCTCATGGGGCAGGCGTTCATTCCGTTCCCGACCGCGGTGATGGGCGAGTATCCGATGAATCCGCTGGCGGTAAGTCTCTTCGGAGTGGTGATGGCGGTGAACACGCTGCTATTCATCCCATTGCAATCCTACATTCTGCGAAACTTGATCAAGCCTGAAATGGTGAGTGAGAAAATTCCGCATCTCACTCGGAAATCGTTCGTCGGAGTGATTTCGTATTTGCTTGGCGTCGCCGCAACATGGCTCAATGTGCACATCGCGTTTATTCTTTACGCGCTTACGCCGCTCTTTTTCATCACCCCGCCGCAGGGCGATCATCGACGGTAGGGAGAAGCTCCGCTGAGCCGTGGAATCTTTTTCGTCGGCTCGACAGAGTGATTCGCTCTCTCCCGTTCGCTCACTCTTCGGGCTTCCCGTCCATGTCGCGGCCTCCCGGCTCGCTCCATTCTCGCCCTACCAACTTCTTTGATTTATAGTTTCGTGCGCGACATGAAATCATTGTCGATCTTTGCCGTTGTTCTGGCTGCTACTTTTCTCTCCGCCTATGGGGCAGAAAAGCAGCGAATGTCCGTGGTGGATTATTTTCTTTTGCTGGCGCCAAAATATTTCGAAGGAACGCCGACCGACTGGCTGAGCTTTTTGCGTCAACCGAAGTGCGGTGTTGTCGATCTTGCCAACGGATACATGAGTTGCACCGGCGACGGCGCGCAACCGGAGTTTGAAGTCGCGCTCTTCCGTTATCGCGATGGTCGGCCGTTGCTCGCGATCTGTCAGGGCGAACTCGAAGGACCGGATTCGGTTTATCTGGAATTCTTCGAATTCCTGGAGCTGACAGCAAGATGCACAAGATGAAGCGCTCGATCTTCCCGGTCGCAGACAGTGTTACCTTCGATAAATCCGGCGGCCGGACAGAACGTGGCAACTGGCGGTTCGAATTACCGCGCCGCGGCAAAACCGTGCTCGTGCGCGATCAGCGCTCCGGAAAAATTCTGCGCAAGCTCACCTGGAATGGTGAAAGGTTTCAGGACGAGAAATGATCGGCAATCAATACCGATAATGTTCTGATTTGAACGGCCCGTCGACCGGCACGCCGAGATAATCGGCTTGCTCCTTGGTTAGTCTGGTCAGTTTGACGCCGATTTTTTCCAGGTGCAGGCGCGCAACTTCTTCGTCGAGTTTCTTCGAGAGGACGTAAACGCCGACTTTATAAGTGTCCCGGTTCTTCCAAAGATCGAGCTGCGCGAGCACTTGATTCGAAAACGAATTCGACATGACGAAGCTCGGATGACCGGTGGCGCAGCCGAGGTTTACGAGCCGGCCTTCCGCGAGCAGGAAAATTTCGTGGCCGTCCGAAAACGTGTATTTGTCCACCTGCGGTTTGATGTTCGTGCGCTTCACGCCTTTGGCGGAGTTGAGCGCGTCCACCTGAATCTCGTTGTCGAAGTGGCCGATATTGGCGACGATGGCCTGGTCTTTCATTCGCTCCATGTGCGCGAGCGTGATGATGTCGAGGTTACCAGTGGCGGCGATGTAAATGTCGCCGCGGCCGAGCGTGTCTTCGATCGTCGTTACTTCATAGCCTTCCATCGCCGCTTGCAACGCGTTGATCGGATCGATCTCGGTGATGACGACGCG
>DMCG01000066.1 GCA_003445855.1 Spartobacteria bacterium
CTGGCGCGGTTCGCGCAAGGGGAAGGCACGCGATTTCAAATTGCCGAGGGTACGCCCGGCGGTGGCGACGTGGTCGAAACGTTGAATCTTCTGATGCGCACTTACGGCGCCATCGCGCGGCAATCTCTTTTTACAGCCGTGCGCGAAATCGTTCGCGCAACCCGACTCCGCGAGCGCTTGCATGCGCTCCCGACCGAAGACTTCGATGAGCCGGCCGCTGAATTGGACGCGTTGCTCGCCGTCGCGGCCGCAGCCGAAGCCAGTGGCATGACTCTGGCCGAGTTCGCCGAAGATCTGCGCGCCAATTTTGATACAACGCGCGAAGTACGTCCATCGTCCGAAGAGGCGATCCAATTAATCACCGCACATAAGGCGAAAGGGCTGGAGTGGCAGGTGGTGATTGTGCCGTTTTTGTCACGATGGGTTCGCACCGGTTTATCGCGATATCCGCGCGCCATCAAAACCATTGAGGGAAGTCTGCCCCAAATCGCGTTTGATAAGACCGACCTTTTGCCTGAGCTGCGATCGGAGATCAAAGATTCCGATCGGCAGGAAATGGAACGATTGCTCTACGTTGCCCTCACGCGCGCGAAACACACACTCGTCCTCGCTTTCGACCGCGCGTTTTTTCTCAATGCACGGGGCGAGGTGCCGGCGGATTCGCAGATCAAATGGCTCCGCTGCGACACGGGCGATTGCAATGAAAAGACCTTCGCCGCCCTCTTAACTGAAGCCCGCGAATGTCCAAGTACGGCCGCCTATCAGGAAAATTCCAGCGCCAAGATCGACATGGAGAAGATCACAGAGCCCGCGCTGTCTCCGCCGGTTTCGCTTGAAAGTGTCCAAAAATACGCCGCGAATTTTATTCGCACATTGAATCCAAGTGGATTGTCGATCGAGGAAGAGCATCCCGCCGAGACCGGCGCCGAGGTCTGGATGGAGGCGAACGGAGCACTGAGACCGCCGGCGGTCGTTAATCCGGCCACGCGTTACGGCCTTTGGTGGCACGATTTCATTCAACGCATTCCATGGAGCGCGGACGCGAATTCGTGGGACCAGATTTTTGAGGCAAATCGCCCGCTGTCCCCGGACATGGCGCGTTCCACGCGGGAATGGCAACTCCTGCGTGATTATGTTTCAAGTGCATCGGATTTCCGCCGCCGTTTCATGGACAGGCAATTTTTCGTGCATCCGGAGATGCCGTTTTATTGGCGATTGGACAAGAACACCTGCCTGGAAGGAATTGTCGATCTTGCGTTTTTCGACCCCGCTGCGCGGAAGTGGCTGATTCTCGACTGGAAGACGAACCGCGTGCCGCTGAACAAGATCGACATATTGCGCACGCAATACCGGCCGCAGATCGCCGCTTATTGGAAAGCGGTAAGCGAAATGACCGGTATGGAGGTTGAAGCTGCTATTTATTCAACACCGACCGCGGCATTTATTCTCTACGAACCGGAAGAGCTGGCGCCGGAATGGGAGCGATTAAGAACACTGCCGCCCGAGCAATTGACCGCTGCCGTCGCGCTCGACCGAAAAGAAGCGCCCGTGCAATTGGAATTCGCCGCGCTCAGCAATCACGCTCGCCGCGGATGAATTGTTCGACGCAGCGATGCGCCTCATCATCGGTCATCTGCACCGGCGGATGTTTGGAAAAGTAAGCGGAGGCGGAATGGAGCACCCCGCCAATGCCGCGATCGAGTCCGAGCTTGCAACATCGGATCGCGTCAATCACGATGCCAGCGGAATTCGGTGAGTCTTCGACCGAAAGTTTTAAATCGAGCTCCATCGGCACATCGCCGAAGAGGCGCCCCTCCACGCGAATGAAGGCAATCTTGTTGTCGAGCTGCCACGGCACGTAATCGCTCGGGCCGATGTGAATATTTTCATCCGCGAGGCGCTCGCCCATGACCGATTGCACGGCTTCGGTCTTCGAGGTTTTTTTCGACGCGAGGCGGGTGCGATTAAGCATGTTTAGAAAATCGGTGTTGCCGCCGGTGTTCAACTGATAAGTGCGCTCGACCTTCACGCCGCGCTTGCGGAAAAGATCGACAACCGTGCGATGGAGAATGGTCGCGCCCATCTGCGACTTTATGTCGTCGCCGATGATCGGGAGGTTTTTCTCGGCAAATCTTTTTGCCCAAACGGGATCGCTCGCGATGAAAACCGGAATGTTATTGACGAAAGCGAGCCCGGCTTCAAGGGCGCAACCAGCGTAGAAACGGGTCGCCTCCTCGGAACCAACCGGCAGATAATTAACCATAATTTCGGCGGAGGAATTTTTTAGCTCGGCGATGATTTGCTCGCGGGTGGATTCTTTTTCGAGCGGCAAGAATGTGCGGAGCGGATCTTGCTCGCGCATATGGGGCGCATAACTGTCGAAAACACAGCCCATTTTCACGATCGCGCCGGTCAGGCTGATCTTTTCGCAAAAAACTTTCGTGCAATTGGGCGGCGAGAATATGGCCTTGCTGACATCGAGACCGACTTTGCGCCGGTCAATGTCAAACGCGGCCACAACTTCGAGGTCGCCCGGCCGATAAGAGCCGATCTGCCGATGCATCAGTCCGACACCGGTGCCGTTAGCGGAGGAGCCGTGGTAAAAATTTATTCCTTGGATGAGCGAACTGGCGCAGTTCCCCACCCCGACAATGGCGATTCTTATTTTTCTCATTTCCTGAATTGTTAAGCTATCCGTAGCATCGCGGTCGGGGCAAGATGCAAGTTAGCCCCGCTTTCATGAAGCCTGGCTATCGAGCTCCTCCCGGAACGGCTGCCGCCCCGACAATTGACCGAATTTTTCCACAGTCGCGACTGCTTGCAAGAACTGATATAATTACAAAGCCCTGAGGAATTTTTTATTGAAAAAGAAACCGTTGACGAAGAGATAGACGAAATGCGTTTCGGGGTTCGAGCCGTAGCGTTGTTGATCCTGTTGGCTTTGCCTGCTCCATTGCTGGCGGCGGCCCCCACTTATAGCATCGAAGAAGCGGTCGCGCTTGCCCAAGTTCAAAATCCGGAAATTGCGATCGCGCGCAAGAAAATCCAGGCGGCGCGCGGCGGTCTGGTGGAAGCGCGCTCCGGCTTTCTTCCCTCGGTCGTATCGACGGGAGTGCTCGACAAACGAGAGCACCAGTCAGAAACACGCCTTCGAGATGAAGATTACAACGCCTCGCTGCGAGTGGTGCAGAACCTTTACACGGGCGGCGCCGTCACCAGCCAGGTAGCGATCGCCCGCTTGAACATCGACAAACAGGAATACGAGTTCCAGGAAATCGCCAACCGGGTGGCGATGGATGTGCGTATCGGGTTTAACGAACTCCTTTTAAACCGTGCCAAGATTCGCGTGCGCGAAGATTCCGTGCGCGTTTTGGAAGAGGAACTCAAAACGCAGCAGGAAAGGTTGAGCGCGGGCATCGTCAGCAAATTGAACGTTCAGCGCGCCGAAGTTGCGCTGGCCAACGAACGGCCGGAGTTGATCAACGCGCAGACCCAGCTAAAAAATTCCTACCTGCGACTCGGAGAACTTTTCGGGATCGATTTTCCGCCCGATTCCGAGCAAGCGCCCTTTGAAATTTCGGGACAATTGCAATATCACCCGCGCCATTTCGACCTGAACGAGTGTCTGGCTCGAGCCGACGCCAGCCGTCCGGAACTTAAAGCGCGTCAAAAAGATATCGAGATCGAAGATCGACAATACACGCTGGACCAAAGCGAACTTCGCCCGCGGGTGGGATTTTTTTCTGCCTACGAAATTTACAACGAGCGGGACCCGGAAGTCGGTCACGAATTTAATCATGGGTATTTGGTGGGAATAAACGCGACCTGGCACATCTTCGACGGGTTTGCGACAAAGGGGCGACTGCAGGCGACGCGCGCCCGGCGCGAAGCAGCCGTTCAAGCGCTCGAAGCGGCGCGGCGCGCGGTTGCTTCAGAAGTCCGCGGCGTATTTTTCGATCTTGAGCAAGCTGAACGCGTGCTCGAATCCGAAACCAGAAATGTGCAGACCGCCGATGAATCGCTCGAGATTGCCAAAACCAACCTCGCCGCCGGATTAGGAACACAACTCGACATCCTGCAAGCATCCTCCGATGTGACGCGGACTCGGACCACACGCTTAAGCGCAATCTATTTGCATAACGTGGCGCTGGCGCGCCTCGCGCGCGCGTGCGCCAGCCGCCCGGAAACGCTCGACTTCAATCCAAAACTTAAGAACGCCGCGGGCGAAGATCGCAATAAAGCGGAAGTTTTTGGTGTGGCCAGGCCGCCGGCAAAGTTAACCCAGCGATGAAATCAATACGCTTTGCTTTCGCGCTCGGTGGCGCTTCTCTCCTGTCGATCTTGTCCGGCGCGCAGGGGGTGACGCTGGAAAAACTTCTTCAAACCACGCTGGAAAAAAATCCCGCGATCGCGCAGGCGAAAGCGAGTCTCGAAGAAGCGGCCGGCCAGCGGCTCATCCTTCGTTCCATCATGTGGCCCGATGCTAAAGTCGGAGTTCCCGGTGGCGTTCAAGGTGGCCACCGCGCGGGCGAAAGTGCTACGAAAGTGTTCGGCTTCGCGCGCGGATCTTTCATTCAGCCCTTGTTCAATGCGGCGGTGCCGCCGTCGCGCCGGCGTGGAGATGTCGATCTTTTAATCGCGGAGCAGCAACTGAACATTGCCGTGGTGGAACAGCTTTACGCGGCGCGGCTGGCTTTTTATACGGCGCTTTATAATCGTGAACTGCAATCGATCCGCGAAGACCAGCGACAACGATTAGAACAAACCGTTGCTAGTCAAAAAGATCGTTACGAAGCCGGATTAACTGATCGCAGCGCTTTGACAAGCGCGACTGTGCAAGCTCGCGAACTTGATCCCCAAATTGAGAGCGCGCATCGCGCTTGTGTGGGAGCGCGGTTAAAAATGGCGGAGGCGATGGGCGACGATCTGGCGCCGGGGGCGAGCCCGGCCGAGGCGGAAGGTGAGCTGCAATTCGCGCCGATGATTGTCGATCTTAATGCGGAAACGGCGGCAGCCCTGAAGCGGCGAGCCGATCTCAAACTTGCCCGGCTGCTTGTTCGCGCGGCCGACGAAGATGAGCGCGTTATCGAAGCCGGTTATTATCCGGCAATCGCCGCCACGGTTTCAGGAGATTACGTCCCGGTGTCGGGAATTCATCGCGAAGATTCCACCCGCCGAACGGAGGATATTTCTTCGGAAATCCGCGCCGGAGCGGTTTACACATGGCGCGTTGTCGACAACGGCAAAGTGGCGGGTGCGGCGTTGAAGCAGCGCGCAGCGCGCGAGGTCAACGAACTTACTTGCCGGAAATTGGAAGCGAACGTGGGCCGCGAGCTGTTGCGCATCCACAACGATTTGAAGACGATCGAGGACCGGAAAAAATCGCTCGCAGCGGCTTCCGAGGCCGCGGAACAAAGCGCACACGTCGTCGAACAAAATCTGGCCGGAGGTATTGCGTCGCAACTCGAGTACCGTCTGACACAAAGCGGCTTTCTGGAAACCAAAAGCGGTTTGCTCGATGCCATTTATCAGCACAATCTCGCTATCGCCGAATGGGATCGCGCTACCGGGCGCTATTTTCAATTTTCCGAAGACACCGCACCAAACATGCTGCATTAGTTCCAGCAATTGAAGTTGCCGGAATCAAAGAAAGTTTTGTGGAGCGGTGGAGCGCTGCTCGCGCTTTTTTTCGGCGTGGTCTATTACTTTTTCCTGCCGGTGGCAGAGGTGACTACGGTCCGTCGCGGCACCGCTTTCGCCGCGGTGTATGGGACGGTGCGAATCGAGCCCGCGTTCGTCGTGCCGGTCCGCGCGCAAAACTCGGGATTCATCAAGTTAGCAGACCCTTTCTCGACCGGGCGCGGGGCCATTGGAAAGGGCGTTAAAAAAGGCGAAGTGCTGGCCACCATCGCCGATGAAACAACCGCGCGACAATTAAAGCAGGCCCGCGCGGATCTGGAGGCGGCGAAGCAGCGCGCCGCGCTTCCTCTTCCTTCTTCGGAATTGCTCAAAGCCGCAGAAGACAACCTGCAGCGGCTGGAGAAGGTGGTGGCGTCAGGCAATGTGCCGACCGTCGAATATGAGAAGGCGAAGACGGAAGCAAATCGATTGCGGAGCGCCGTGGAAACCGAGCGTATCGAACGCGATCGCAATTTGGAGATGCTCGATGAAACGTGCAAAAAACTCGAGGCGCAAATGAAAAACTCCGAAGTCCGTTCGCGAATCGACGGACTTCTCACCAACATCAAGACCATCGATGGCGAACTGGTGGCGGAGGGGAATGAACTTTTCACCGTGTCCTCGCGCAAGAACTACGTGCGCGGCGAAGTAAACGAGGAAGACGTTGGGGAAGTGAAACCAGGAATGAAAGCGATCCTGCAATTGTATGCCTATCGCACGCAACAGTTCGCGGCCCGGGTTTCCTCCATCCAACCCGCGGCCGATCCGGAGACGCAGCGTTACACCATCGTGCTGCAATTGGAAAAGCCGCCGGATAATTTGATGGCGGGCATGACCGGCGAAATGAATATCATCACCGGCACGCACGAGAATGTCCTGCTTGTGCCGACGCGCGCGCTGCTGGTCGATCAAGCGCTCGTGATTCAGAACGGCGTTGTGCAAAAGCGCACAGTGAAAGTCGGCTTTCGCACGCTCGACTTCGCCGAAGCGATGAATGGTCTGGCGGAGGGCGATCACGTGGTCGTGGCCGACCAGGATAAATTGAAGCCCGGGCGACCGGTGCGACAACGCAAGATCGACATCGTCGAAGAAGAAAAGCTGAAGTGACGCCGCCGCTCTACATCGCGCTGCGTTTTCTGACGCATCGCAAACGCGCGTTGTTACTCAGTCTGAGCGGCGTGGTTTTCGGCGTCGCGTTCTTCATTTGCATGCAAGCGCAGACGCAGGGTTTCGCCAAGTACTTCATCGATTCGACCCTTGGCAGCAACGGCGCGCTTGTCATTCGCTCACGATTCGAACCGCGCCAGGTCGGTTCGATCGTGCCGAGTAAAACTTCAAAGGAAAACGTGGCGCATCGGCAATATTTCGAAGGAATCACGGACGCGAACGAAATCATGCGCGTGAGCCGGCAATTCTCCAACGTGGTTGCGTGTTCGCCGGTCTTGCGCGGAACGCTCAGCGCGCGCGCCGGATTTGAAAATGCCACGGTCGATCTTTACGGCATCGATCCCGCGCTCCATTTGCAGACGACCGATCTCGCGCATCAAATCACGGATGGAAGCTTGTATGATTTTCGCAATAAGCCGAACTCGGTCATCGTCGGGAGCCGTCTCGCCGGTTTGTTGAACTTGGAAGTGGGTGACACGATGCAGTTGCTCTCGCCTGGCGGACAATATCGCCGTTTCGCTGTCGCGGCCATCGCGCGCAGCGGCGTCGGCGCCATCGATTCGACGCGCGTCTATTCGCACGCGCGCGTAGCGCAAACACTCCTGCACACGCCTTACGCGACTTCCATGATCATTTACAAACTGCGCGATCCCGATCGCGCGCCGGCGTTGGCGCGTCACTTCGAGGATCTTTTTCAACACGATGCCGCGAGCTGGCAGGAACGCGAGGAATCCACCCTGCATCTCTTTCTCACCCTGCGGTTATCGGCCGCGATCACGGTGTCACTAGTCATCCTGCTCGCCGGTTTTGGAATTTTCAATGTGCTCACCATGACGGTGCTCTCGAAAATGAAGGAGATCGCCATTCTGCGATCGATGGGTTACCGACGCCGCGACATCAGCGCGATTTTTCTGTGGCAGGGCGGATTGATCGCGGCGGCTGGGTCGCTGATCGGTTGCGCAGTCGGAGCGCTGTTAAGTTGGAGCGTGTCGAAAATTCCGATTCATTTGCGCGGTTTGCTTTCGACCGACTACTTCGTGGTCGCTTGGGATTGGCGGCATTATTTCTGGGCGACAATGCTCGCGATCGTGGCCGTGTTCATCGCCAGCTATGTGCCGGCGCGCCGCGCCGCTGAACTGGCGCCAGTGGTCACGCTGCGCGGCTCGAGTGTATGAACGGGAGAATCTGCCTTAGTTGCCAGGCAATTGAGCGTTATCTGGGCGCAGAGGAATCGCGCGTGCACGCATTGCGCGGTGTCTCGCTCGATCTCGAGCCCGGCAGCATACACGCGGTCGTCGGTCCATCCGGTTGCGGCAAGAGCACCTTGCTCTACATTCTCGGTCTGCTCGATCCTCCCGATGCTGGTTGGATTTCAATCGAATCGGAAGCCATGTCGCATTTGAGCGATGACGAGCTCGCGCGGAAACGCAACGAGTTCATCGGATTTATTTTTCAATTCCATTTCTTGATGGAAGACTTCACCGCCCAGGAAAACGTAATGATACCGATGCGTAAGCTCGGGCGTTTTTCCGATGAGCAGATGCGCGACCGCGCCGCGACCTTGCTCGCAGCAGTGGGACTCGGCGACAAACTGCGACGTCCCAGCCAGCATCTCTCCGGCGGCGAGCAGCAGCGCGTAGCCATCGCGCGCGCGCTGGCGAACGATCCGCGCGTGATCCTGGCGGACGAACCGACCGGCAACCTCGACACAGCCAATTCGGAGCGCGCCTTTGAACTACTGCAAAATATCGTGCAGCAGGGCGAGAAGGCATTGCTCCTCGCCACTCACAATCCCATCATCGCCGAAGCTTGTGATTGGATTCACGAGATGAAGGATGGCCGCATCATCGCCAGCCATCCGCGCGGCGCGCCAAGCCCAGCTTTCTGATCGACCATCGCGGCGAAAAGACTTTCCACGTATCGCGGAAATACGCGATCGTCTCATTGTTGTTATGCCGGCGGCCGCTCGGCACATCGTGCAAAGTCATCGTGCCGACCTGCCGCCGAACTGTGCGCATCATTCCAGATGCCGGCACGACGTACTTGTCGATCTTGCGGCGGTCGAGCCAACCGCTAATCCAAATGTCGTCCATATAAAACGCGCCCGCTGGCGCGGCGGAATAATCCCAAAGTTGCGCATCGAAGAAACGCGGCTGGATAAAATAACTTCCGCAGCCGGTGATCACCGCGACCTTTTTTGGTTCGCGAATCCGGTCCGCACGGATGGTTTTTGCCCGGAGCCATATCAAGTCGCTCGGCATCAGCGCGCCGCGAAAACAAAGCGCCGCGTCCGGAAACCGTCGATGATAATGAAGATAAGTCTCGAGCGCATCGCGCGGGTAAATGCGATCGTCGTCCACCATCATGATCAACGTATCGCCGCGAC
>DMCG01000037.1:0-5751 GCA_003445855.1 Spartobacteria bacterium
AGCGTTGCAAAAGGCGCTGCGCAGCTTGGAGATCAAGCGTTTCGGACTCTGCGGTGATGGCACAGATAAAGATGTCGATCTTGAAACATTACGGCTGAAACTCTCGATCCCGAATGCGGACCGAATTTTCTATCTCGCGCAAGCATTTCAAAAGGGCGCCTCGATCGATGAAGTCTTTGAACTAACGAAGATCGACAAGTGGTTTTTGCGAAACGTCCGGCAGATTGTCGAGGAAGCGGCCAATCTTCGTAACACAGGCATCTTGCCTGTTCCGTTAAATGGCCGATCCAACCGACGGCAAGACTATGTCTTCAAAGGTTTCGACGAGTGCGGCGAAGTCGCACAAAGACGCCGGAATTTACCGCACCGCGAACAAGCGGAAGCTACCTACTTTGTAACTTTCCGATTAGGCGACTCTGTCCCGGAACATTTGCTGGATCAATGGCGTGATGAACTCCGGTCGTGGCTCAAACATCATCCAGAACCATGGAACAACGATACTGCCGGGGAAGACCGCGTACGGTTTGAAGAAACTCGCGAGCGCTGGCTCGATCAAAGTCATGGCAGTTGTCTATTGCGCCATGCCAAGGCCGCACAGGCGACGGCAAACGCGCTTCAGCATTTCCACGGCGATCGTTACGTGCTCGACGCATTTGTCATTATGCCGAATCACGTGCACGCCTTGTTGAAATTGCTGACTGACAACACGCTCTCGGGGATTTTGCATTCCTGGAAATCTTTTACGGCCAGGCAAATCAACAAACTACTCGCGCGCGATGGTCAAGTCTGGATGCCGGAATCCTACGACCACATCGTGCGAAACCGGCAAGAGTTAATCGCCTTCAGGGAATATATCGCGGCTAATCCAGTGAAGGCGAAACTACAAGACGGGCAATTTATTTTGCAACAATCCAATCAACTGCAATTCGAGGAAGATTTGCCTGCGACGATGTATCCCGGTAATAAACCAGGCGAGACGCCTGAGTTACGGACATGGGAGGTGGCCAATCTACTGCGCGCAAAAAAATTCGGATTCTCGGATCGACAATTGGCAATCGCGTCCGGGTCTTCCGAAAAAACAATTCGGGCAAAACGTATCGCCGAAAATGTGACGCCCACCTATCGCCTCGTCGATACTTGTGCGGCGGAGTTTGAAGCGTACACGCCGTACTATTACTCAACCTACGGCGACGAGAATGAGCGACGCGAGAGCGGTAAACGTAAAGTAATGATTCTCGGCGGTGGGCCAAACCGGATCGGCCAGGGAATCGAGTTCGATTATTGCTGCGTCCACGCAGCATTCGCGCTGCGCGAGCTCGGGTTCGAGACGATCATGGTGAATTCAAACCCGGAAACGGTTTCAACCGATTACGACACGAGCGATAAACTTTACTTCGAGCCGCTCACGCTCGAGGACGTGCTCAACATTTACGATCAGGAAAAACCTGAAGGAGTCTTCGTGCAGTTCGGCGGACAAACGCCCCTTAACCTTGCCGATGGATTGAAAGCCGCCGGCGTCCCGATTCTCGGCACTCAACCGGAGAGCATCGAGACCGCGGAAGATCGACAATTATTCGCGACCATGCTTGACAAGCTCGCTTTGCGCCAGACGCCAAACGGTTCGGCAGTCAGCGCGGATGAAGCGGCGGCGATTGCAAAAAAAATCGGCTATCCGGTTTTGGTGCGGCCTTCCTTCGTGCTCGGCGGCCGCGGCATGGAACTCGTTTACAACGAGAGCGATTTGCGACGATACGTTGCCGCGGCCCTGGAAATCGCAAGCGAACGTAACGTAGGTGTCCCGCCTGTCATGGCTGACCGGCCTCCGGCCGGTCGCAGGAAACGAGAGGCTGGAAGCCTGTCCTCCAGAACAGCCGAGACGGCTGTGTTACGGCCGATTTTGATCGACCGCTTTCTTGAGGACGCGATCGAAGTGGATGTCGATTGCATTTCCGACGGCGAAACGACTGTGATCGGGGCAATCATGGAGCACATCGAGCAAGCCGGCATTCATAGCGGCGATAGTGCTTGCGTGATTCCGACTTTTTCGTTGTCGAAGAAGGTCCTCGATGAAATTTCCGCGGCGACTAAGGCGATGGCGCGCGAATTGAACGTGCGCGGCTTGATGAATGTGCAATTCGCGGTCAAAGGCGAGGATGTTTACGTCCTCGAAGTGAACCCGCGCGCTTCGCGCACCGTGCCGTTTGTGAGCAAAGCGATCGGTGTGCCGCTGGCCAAGCTCGCCGCCAAAGTGATGACAGGAAAAACTTTGCGCGAGCTCGGATTCACAAAGGAAATTGTGCCGAAACATTTCTCGGTAAAGGAAGCGGTTTTTCCATTCTTGCGTTATCAAGGAGTGGATATCGCGCTCGGCCCAGAAATGAAATCGACCGGCGAAGTGATGGGCATGGATGTCGATCTTGGCCTGGCCTACGCGAAATCGCAGATGGCCGCGCCACCGTCCCTGCCGAAGAAAGGCAACCTCTTCATCAGCGTGAAAGATAGCGACAAAGATGCGCTAATTCCGGTCGCGCGCGAGTTTGTTAAACTCGGATTCGGCGTGATTGCGACGAGCGGGACGGCGGCGGCGCTGGCGAAAGCAAAGATCAAAGTGAAAAAAGTTTTCAAATTACGCGAGGGCCGGCCCAACGTTCTTGACCGCGTCAAGAACGGTGACATCAACTTCATCATCAATACGCCCAGCGGAAAGATTCCGCGCGAAGATGAAGTTTTGATTCGCAACGCCGCACTCGCGCAAAAAATTCCGATCATGACCACGGTGCGCGCGGCGCAAGCGAGCGCGAACGGCATTCGCTCTTTACAAAAAAGCAAAGTGCGCGTGCGCAGCTTGCAGGAATACCACGCCGCGCTGTAGCGGCAGCCGTGTCGGCTGCATCATTTAATCCCAGCAGGCGACACGCCTGCCTCTACAGTTCGCCCGTGACAGCGCGGCGCGTTCGTGCCACTTGTCAGAGTGAAATTGTCGATCTTGGCCGCCGCCCTGCTCGGTTTATTGTTTGGCCCGGTCGCAAGTTTTGCAGTCGAAGAAAAGAAGGAGAACGCTTCCGTGAATTCATCCAGCGAAGTCGCCGTCATCAAAACCAGCGAAGGCGAAATGGTGGTGCAGTTCTGGAACGATGCCGCGCCGAACACGATCGACAATTTCAAGAAACTGGCGCGCTCCGGATTTTACGATGGCACGATCTTTCATCGGATCGTGAAGAGCTTTATGATTCAGGGCGGCGACCCTAATTCGAAGGACCCGGCAAAAGAAAACAAGTACGGCCAAGGCGGGCCGGGTTACAAAATTAAAGCGGAGTTTAACGATCATCCGCACGACCGCGGTGTGATCTCAATGGCGCGCGAGCCGGATCCGAATTCCGCCGGCTCACAGTTTTTCATCTGCCTCGCCCGCGTGCCGCGGCTCGATCAGCACTACACCACGTTCGGAAAGTTGATCAAAGGCGATGATGTCCTTGGCAAAATCGGCGACACTCCCGTGACGAGAAACAACGCGGGCGAAATGAGCAAGCCGACGACGCGTATCGTGATCCACAAGATCGACATAGTGCCGGCCGATTCCGTGAAGTAAGTAGATCGCGCTTTCCGGGCGCGATGCTAAAGAAGTGGCATCGGCTTCCACCCGATGTTTTACTGCAAGACACGGGCACGATGCCCGTGCCACTTTATGTCGAGTCCCAAACAAACACGTGTCGCGCTCGTGCAAATGCAGTGCGGCACGGAGCCGGAAAAAAATTTCTCGCGCGCCGTCGAATTCATTCGCGACGCGGCGAAGCAAGGCGCGCAGATTGTTTGCCTGCCGGAACTTTTCCGCTCACAATATTTTTGTCAGACCGAAGATCACGGGAACTTCGCGCTGGCCGAAGAAATCCCCGGTAAATCGACAAGTACTCTCGGGGAGCTCGCGCGAGAACTTGGCATAGTCATCATTGCGTCGCTTTTCGAGAAACGCCGCGCCGGTCTTTATCACAATACCGCTGTTGTTCTCGATGCCGATGGAAAACTGCTCGGCAAGTATCGCAAGATGCACATCCCGGACGACCCGCTTTATCACGAGAAATTTTATTTCGCGCCGGGCGATCTCGGATTCCAAGCCTGGCAAACCGCGCGCGGAAAGATCGGTGTTTGTGTCTGTTGGGACCAATGGTATCCAGAAGCGGCGCGACTGACGGCGTTGCGCGGCGCGGAAATCATTTTTTATCCGACGGCCATCGGCTGGCATCCAGCGGAGAAGAAGAAATTCGGCGCGGCGCAGCATTCGGCGTGGGAAACGATCCAGCGCAGCCATGCCATTGCGAATGGTTGTTATGTCGCGGCGGCGAACCGCATCGGTCATGAAACGCCTGCTCACGGCGCGGGCATCGAATTTTGGGGGCAAAGTTTTCTCGCGGCGCCGAGCGGTGAAATCATCGCGAAAGCTTCCGTCGATCGCGAAGAAGTTTTGACTGCGGATGTCGATTGGGAAGACGTGGATCGACATCGCACCCACTGGCCGTTCTTGCGCGACCGCCGCGTCGATGCTTATGCCGGACTCGAGCAACGCATGCTAGATTGATTGCCGCGATGGATTTGCTGACGCTCATCGAAGTTCGCAGGGGCGCGCAGAACGGTGCCGTATTAGCGCGCGTGCATGTGCAAGTGGAAAGCGCCGCCCCGAAACTGACCCGGGAACAACAACCCTATTGCGAACTGAATCTGGCCGATGCGTGCGACCGGATGACGCTGCGTGTGTGGAGCGATCATCCCGCTTACAAAGCCTGCAGCGCTCTTACAACGGAGAGCTTCATCGAGCTCTCGGGCGAGTTTCACCGGCATTCGCAATACGGACTCGAGGCGCGCAAATGGACGGTGCGACCACTCACCGATCAGGAAAAAAACGAACTGCTGCAAGGCCCGGCTGACTTGCGCGCCCGGCAGGGGGCAGACTGGGAATTCATCGTGCAAACGACCCAGGCGATTGTCGATCCTCGCCTGCGCACGTTGTGTGACGGATTTCTAAAAGAATGGGGCGATCGTTTTCGGCGCACGGCGGCGGCGCGCAACTATCATCATGCGCGGCGCGGCGGCCTCGTCGAACATACCGCCCAGATGATGCGAGTCGCGCTCAAGATCGCGGCATCGTATCCGGCGTTGAATGTCGATCTTTTGATCGCCGGTATTTTATTCCACGATTGCGGAAAGCTTTGGGAAAATCAGTTGCCCGAGAGCGGTTTCACCATGGGCTACGACGAGCGCGGTGAGCTGATGGGTCACATTTCGATTGGGCTCGAGCTGGTCAATTCGCTCTGGCGAAAATTAAGCGCGGAGAATGTGGATGCATGGAAGGAACTGACGCCGGCTTCGGAGGATGTCCGACTCCATTTGCTCCACCTGATCGGTGCGCATCACGGCGAAGCGCAGTTTGGTTCGCCGGTCAGCCCGAAAACGCCCGAAGCCATGGCGCTCCATTACATCGACAATCTCGACGCACGGTTGGAAATGTTCGCCGCCGGTTATACGACCGCAAAGCCGCTGGCCGCTCGCATTTTCGATCGCGTCCGGCCGTTGCCGGCAAATCTAGTGACGCCGCTGGAGAAGTTTCAGCAGCCACCGAACGCCGTCAGCGAAAACGGTAAGCTGCTGTAACCAGATCGGAGCTACATGACAGCACAGCACAATGCTGTCATCCCGAGCGGAGCGAGGGACCTCCCACAAGATGATGGCTCACCCCTCGGAAAATTGCGTGATCAAAGC
>DMCG01000037.1:6044-6830 GCA_003445855.1 Spartobacteria bacterium
GCGCGCGGATTCTTCGTTTCGCTTCCGCCAGATAAGTGTCGTCGATTTCGAAGCCGATAAATCTTTTGACGCCGCATCTTTGCGCCGCGATCGCTGAATTTCCGATGCCTAGAAAAGGATCGAGCAGCGTCTGCACACGCGAAATGCCGTGCAACTTGATGCACCATTCCGCCAGCTGCACCGGAAACGTGGCCGGATGCGGACGCTCCTTCGCGCGGCTCTGAATCGTTTCGTAAGGAATGAACCAGGTGTTGCCGCGGCAACGCAGATCGCTGCCGCGCGTGTGTGCCCAGCGCGCGATGTTACTCTTGTCCTGATAGGGAACACCGAGTGCGAGCCGGTCAATCTCGACATGTCCATCGATGGTGAAATGAAAAATGTATTCGTGGCAATCGTTCACGAAACGTCGCGAGCTGATCGGCTTGAAATGCCCGTGGGACTGGACATCACCATGTCGATCCCGCGACTGCGGGATCGCGATCGATTTGATCCAGTGAATGGTGTTTTGCAGAACAAACTTTTCTCGCAATTCGATCGCCATCTCGTGCGGAAGCATCGGGTTCGATGGCGCCGAGCCAACGTTAAGAAAAAATGAGCCGGTCGACCGTAGAACACGGCGGATTTGGGCGGCCCATGTCCGGCACCAAAACAAATACGATTGTCGATCTTGCCGGTCGGAATATTTCCGGTAACGAACGCCGAGATTGTAAGGTGGCGAGGTCACGACAAGATCGACATGTTCACTCGGAAGGCGCGCCATCCCTTTGATGCAATCCTCGCGGTGCA
>DMCG01000037.1:7139-10858 GCA_003445855.1 Spartobacteria bacterium
TTTGATTAATGTCAGACAAGCCTTCCAAGCTAAAGATTGCTGATCGCGAGTTCGCTTCGCGATTGCTCGTCGGCACGGGCAAATTTGCCTCGAACGAGCTCATGCGCGACGCGCTGATGGCGAGCGGAACGGAGATTGTCACCGTCGCTTTACGCCGCGCCGATCTTTCCGGCAAAGGCGATCCCTTTGCGAACATTCTCGATTTTATCGATCCAAAGCGCTTTCTTCTTTTGCCGAATACGAGCGGCGCGCGCAATGCCGCCGAGGCCGTGCGCCTGGCGCGACTCGCCGCCAGCGCCGGTTTGCCGACATGGGTGAAGCTCGAGATCCATCCCGACCCGCGATATCTGCTTCCCGATCCCGTTGAAACATTGGCCGCCGCGGAAATTTTGGTGAAGGAAGGATTCACCGTTCTGCCTTACATCAACGCCGATCCCGTGCTGGCGAAGCGTTTACAGGATGTTGGCACCGCCACGGTGATGCCGCTCGGCTCACCGATCGGCAGCAATCGCGGGATCGAAACCCGCGCCCAAATCGAAATTATTATCGAACAGGCAACCGTGCCGGTCGTTATCGATGCCGGTTTGGGCGCGCCGAGCCAGGCCGCAGAAGCGATGGAAATGGGCGCCGACGCGGTGCTAGTGAACACGGCGATCGCCATTGCCGCCGATCCAGTTCGAATGGCGCAAGCTTTTCGCAAAGCAATCGAGGCCGGGCGCGAAGCGCGCGAAATCGGGCTCGCCGAGAAATTGGCGACCGCAGCCACAACCAGTCCGCTCACGGGATTTTTTTCGAAGAGCGAATCACAACCGTTGTAGCCACGGCCCTGTGGGCCGTTGTCTCGAGAGCAAAATTGTCCGACGCGCCACAAGCGCGTGGCTACAGAACTCAAGCTACGACTCCGCGCGTGCTGGCGTCGTTGTAGAATTCGATCTGGCGGCCGCCGAGGCGGCGCACTATGCGCCAGCCGTGCTCCGCGGCAAAATTGCGCAGGTCGTCGTCAGTCATTGACCGCAAAATCCTGAGCTCGGCCGGATGGGTGATGAAGATTTCCGGTTTCACCGCAAGCGTCGCGGAGATTTTTGCCGCTAATGCGGGCAGATCCTCATTGCGAGCCATAAGCCGATTTATTGCCGGTGGCGCTGCGCAGATTTGCCGCCGAGTTTTTGTTCGTGGGCAGCGGCGGCGGCGGCTTTGATTTGCGATTTAATTTTTCGCGCAACGCAAGGTGCGCCTTGCGACTCGGCGTTGGTCCGCGGGCGGTTGGTTTTTGCATGTCGATCTTAGAACATGTCGATCTACGAAACGACTTGCGCAATTGGCGCATTCAAATTTCATCGCTAAACTTTGCGCATGTTTTCAGAGACGATCGAGCTGCGTGGTCACATCATCGATTCGCTCATTCTGCCGAAGGTGCTCGATGAGATCCTCCGCGCGGGCGGCAATTTCAAAATCGACCAGATCAAGATCGGCCAGCACCGCGTCGACCAAAGTTACGCCAGGATTGAAGTCTCGGGACCCACTCACGAGACACTCGATGAGCTCGTCCTGCGTTTGCGTCAACACGGCGCCGAAGTCGTGGAAAAGGCCGATGTGCATCTCGCGTCCGCGCCGGCGGACGGCGTTTTCCCGGCAAACTTTTATGTTACGACCAATCAGCAAACCTTCATCACTCTCGATGGCAAAGAAATCGAAGTGCGTCCCGCGATCATGGATAGCGCAATTGCGGTGGACAGTGCTTCTCAGCGCGCCACGGCCGTAAAATTTTACGAAGTGCGTAAAGGAATGAAGATCGTGGTTGGTCATCAAGGCATTCGCGTGGCGCCGATCCAGCGGTCGACTGCGCGCACCGAGGTCTTCGAATTTATGTCGAATGTTTCCATCGAGCAGCCGAAGGGCGCGGTGATTCGCGAGATGGCGCGCGAACTCAAACGAGCGCGCGAAACAGGAGGAAAAATTCTTGTGGTAACGGGGCCGGCCGTGGTGCACACCGGCGGGGCGGAGCATTTGGAAAGATTGATCGAATGGGGATATGTCGATCTTTTATTCGCGGGCAACGCGCTGGCCATGCGCGATATCGAGAATGTGCTCTTCGGCAAGGCGCGTCGGATGAATCTCGATCCCGGCAGGCTGGACGACGAGGGTCATGAAAATCACATCCGGGCAATCAACGCGATGCGCGAGGCGGGAAGTATTGCGCGCGCGGTGGAGATTGGCGTGTTGCAGCGTGGAATCATGTGCAGTTGCGTGCGGCACGGGGTGGAGTTTGTGCTGGCTGGTTCGATTCGCGACGACGGGCCGCTGCCGGATGTGATCACGGACGCAATCGAAGCGCAAAAGGCGATGCGCGAAAAGATCACCGGGGTGACGATTGCGTTGATGATGGGAACAATGCTGCATTCCCTGGCGGTGGAGAATTTGCTGCCGGCGAATGTGAAAACGTTTTGTATCGATATCAATCCGGTGACCGTTTCGAAATTGACTGAGCGCAGCCGCTTCCAGGCGGTGGGACTGGTCACCGACATTGAGGCCTTTCTGCGCGAGCTGACCGATTGTCTGGCGATTCTCGACGCCGCGCCGGCGCGGGATGGCGGCAAAACGTAACTCCGAAATGCTTCGCGAGTAAATTGTCGATCTTATGCGCGAACTGCTTTTGTGCCCGCCGGACCACTACGGAATCGAATATGAAATCAACCCGTGGATGAGTCGCGCACGGGGCACGGAAGCAGCGCTGGCGCAAAAGCAGTGGAAAGATTTGCGCGCCACCTTGTCGAAACTCGATTGCAAGATCGAGTTGGTTACGCCGCAACCAAAATTGCCCGATATGGTTTTCACCGCGAATGCCGGCCTCGCCGTCGGGAAAAAATTCATTCCAAGCAATTTCCGGCACAAGGAACGTGCCGGCGAAGCGCCGCATTTTTCCCGCTGGATGGAGGAGCACGGCTACGAAATTTCGTGGTTGCCCGGCGATTATTATTTCGAAGGCGAAGGTGACGCTCTCTTCGGCGGTGACACGCTTTTTTGCGGATACAAATTCCGTTCCGACATCAAATCACATCGCGCGGTCGCGGACATACTTGGCTGCCTCGTTGTTTCGGTCGAACTGGTCGATCCGCGCTTTTATCATCTCGACACATGTTTTTGTCCGTTGCCAGACGGCGGGGCAGTTTGGTTTCCGGCCGCGTTCGATGAATACGGACAGCGCGCGATCCGCGAGCACGTGCCGGAACTTGTCGATGTTGTGCCGGAGGAAGCGGTCCATTTTTCTTGCAACGCTGTCGTGCTCGAGCGGGACATTGTTTTGCCGGAAGGCGCGCCAAAGCTCGTGACGACGCTCCAGGCACGTGGTTACCGGTGCCACGAATTGCCGATGACGGAATTTTTGAAGGCCGGCGGCGCCTGTAAATGCCTGACGATGTTTTTGCCGCAACGCGAGTCTATTTCATAACGCGTACCAGACATTGTCATCCCGAGCGGAGCGAGGGACCTCTCAAAAGCACGATGGGTTTTCGCCGTAACTTGTGTGATCAGCATCGCATCGGAAACACTCATAAATTGTGAGATTCCTCACTTCGCTCCGAATGACAGATCCGCGTGGCGGCGCCTGATACCAGGAATGGAACGCCGGGCCGTCCGCAAATTTCGTCGGTGCGATGGGCCGTCGCGCCCTACCTTTCGCGTTTTCGTTTTAATTCCTGCTCGATTTTTCCAAGCGGCAG
>DMCG01000094.1:0-143 GCA_003445855.1 Spartobacteria bacterium
TCCGCCGTTTCGCCGGCTTTCGTTTCCTTCTTCGCTTCTTTCTTTTCCTGTTCGCGTTTCGCCTTCCGCGTCTCGCGCGTTTCAATTTCAATCTCGTCGCTCAACACGATGCGGATGTGACTTGTGCGCTTCAAAATGCGGCT
>DMCG01000094.1:479-5793 GCA_003445855.1 Spartobacteria bacterium
TCGGCTTTCAGGTTCGCGTTGTTCTCCGCGTTCGCGACCGCGCTCTTCAGCGTTTTGCCAATGAGAACCGCGGCTTTCTTCGGCGTAAACGCGAGCAGGTCGAGCGCGGCCGAGACCGGCAGCCCCTGGATCTCGCGCGTGACTTCGCGCACCTTGAACGGCGAAATCCGCGCATACTTATATATCGATCTAACTTCCATTTATTTTAAACTCACACTCGAGTGGGCATCCACCTGGAGACGGTCGCCCACTTTTATTTTCTCTTTTTCAGAATCCATTTCTTGAATCACAGCGCCGCAAATTTGCTGCCGCACATCGACCACTCGCAACGTCGCGATCTTGCGCTCCCCGCGCATCACGCGCAGCGGCATTCCAATTTTCACGCCTTGCTTTTCACCGAAGTTGCCGACCACGAACGACCACTCCTCCTTCACACTGATCACGCTGCCGTCCATCAAACTCGGCTGCGCGGAATTCGACGGCGGGCTTGTCGATCTTGCCGCGAGCGCGTTCGTGCCGCGCAATTGCGCTTCCACATCCATGCGCGCCTGCGCATCACCGCCCTGAGAAGTTTTCAGATATCGCAGCATCGCTTCGTTCAACCGCAGCATCTGATCGCGATACTCGTCGCGCTCTTTTTGGGCCAGCTGCAAATCGCTCACCGCGGTCAGGAGACGCTGTTCGATTTTTGCTCGATCTTTGTTCGCTGAAGCCAGACCGAGCGCTTCCATGCGCAACTGCAAATCGGAAAACTTGCGCCGAAACAATTCCGCCTCGGCATTCGATTCCGCCAGGCTGCTCGTCAACGTCTTGACCGATTCCTGCTGGATCGATAATTGCTTGCGCAGTTCTTCGTTCTGCGCCAGCAACGCCGCCGGGGTCATCCCGCCGTCGCGGGATTCCACGTTTTCAACTTTGGATTCTGACAAAGAACTGTTTCCCTCTGCCGCCAGCCCTCGAGCCAGCGTTACGCAGCCCACTAAAATCATTGCCGACTGCCGACTGCCGATTGCCGATTTCAAAAATCGAAAATCCATTACTTCGCCACCTTCGCCGTGTGCGAACCGTGCTTCTTAAACATACGCGTTGCTGAAAATTCGCCGAGCTTATGACCGACCATGTTCTCGGTCACAAAAACGGATTGGAAAATCTTTCCGTTATGAACCAAAAACGTGTGGCCGACAAAATCCGGCGTCACCATCGAGCGCCGCGACCAGGTCTTGATCGGTTTTTTCGCGCTCGCGCTGTTCATCTTGTCGATCTTCTCCAGAAGATGCGACTCGACGAAGGGTCCTTTTTTCAACGATCTAGCCATAAAAATCAAATTACTTTTTGCGCGGCGACGTAACATAGGCGTCCCGCCTGTTCCTAACAGCCGAGACGGCTGTGTTACAAACAGCGGTTTGACGCGTTACATTCGTACGCTTCATCGTTGTTTCTTCCGCTGGTATTCACGAAAAAGATTTAACTGGAAGCCACACATCCAGGAAAAATCGTACACGCCAGCGACGTTAATCGCGTCGAATTTCAATTTTCCTGCTTTCCTGTTTTCCTGATTCATTTTCTTAACAATTTCTTGGCTTCCTGGTTTCCAGATTATTTCTTTCTTCCGCGCTCCAAAATGAAGCGATCACTCGGCTTGTGTTTGCTGCGTGTTTTAAATCCTTTCGCCAGTTGTCCCCACGGACTCACCGGATGATGACGTCCGCCGCCCCCCTTTGATTTCCCCTGACCTCCGCCCATCGGGTGATCGATCGGATTCATCGCCATGCCGCGGACATGCGATCGTCGACCTTTCCAGCGCGTGCGTCCCGCCTTGCCGCTCGCGACATTCATGTGATCGACATTGCCAACCTGGCCGATCGTCGCGTAGGCGCTTTCGTGAATGCGGCGGATTTCGCCCGACGGCATTTTCACCAGCGCATAACCGCCTTCGCGGTTGTTCAACGTCGCTTGCTGACCGGCGCTGCGCGCAATTTGTCCGCCACGACCCGGCGCCAGTTCGATGTTGTGGATATTTGCGCCAAGAGGAATTGCGCGAAGCGGCAGCGCATTTCCAAGATCCGGCGCCACGTCCTCGCCAGCGGCGACGGTCGATCCAACGCGCAATCCGTCCGGCGCGAGAATATAACTTAGCTCACCGTCCGTGTATTTAATAAGAGCGATCCGGGCGGAACGGTTTGGATCGTACTCGATGCCGAGCACTTCCGCAGTCACGCCGCGCTTTCGGCGTTTGAAATCGATTTTGCGATATTTCTGTTTATGTCCGCCGCCGATGTGACGCGACGTGAGACGACCATTGTTATTGCGGCCGCCGGTTCTCTTTTTCGGCTCAACCAAGCTCTTGGCCGGTTTCCATTTCGTAATTTCCTCGAAAGTAGGAAGCGACTTGAACCGCAGCGCCGGCGTGAGTGGGCGAAAACTTTTGAGTGCCATATTAAACCAGCTCGATCTTCTCGCCTTCCTTCAGCGTCACGATCGCTTTCTTCCATTTCGCTTTGCGACCGAGCGGACCGCGCACGCGCGTCCATTTCCCGGAATAATTGCAGGTGTTAACATCGAGAACTTTCTTTTGAAACAACTGCTCGATCGCGTGCTTGATCTGAATCTTGTTCGCACGCGGGCTGACGCGAAATACGTACTTGTTCAGCTTCTCGCTCAGCAGCGACGACTTCTCCGTCAACGACGCGGTGTGAATGATGTCGAATGGCTCGTTCATTTTCTTTAAATCACGCCGTAGCCTTGCTTGCCGCGCCGGAGCTACGCGAAGGAGGGGCGGAGGCGGACGCCCTTTCGCCAAGTTTTTCCAGAGCCGCCTGCGTCACCAAAATCTTCTCGCACGCGAGCAATTGCTCCGTGTTCACGTCCGATGCGGTTGCCAGTCGCGCCGTTTTCACATTGCGCGCCGACTTGTAGGTGTTGTCGTCGAACGAATCCGAGATCAGTAAAACTTTGCGCGCGTCCGTCGCCTTCTTTAAGATCGACATGAACAATTTCGTTTTGATCTCCGGCACGACGAACTTGTCGATGGTGAGAACGTCGCCGGCTTTGATCCGCTCGCTCAGCGCCTTTTGAAACGCGAGCCGGCGCACCGTTTTCGAAACTTTCTTGGAATAATCGCGCGGCTTCGGCCCAAACACGACGCCGCCTTTGCGCCAGATCGGCGACGAAGCGTAACCGGCGCGAGCGCGACCAGTTCCTTTTTGCCGCCACGGTTTCGCGCCGGACAAATCAACTTCGGCTTTCGTCTTCGTATTCGCCGAGCCGGAGCGACGAGCCGCGCGCATCGCGACGACGACATCGTGCACGGCTTGCGTGCCGCGACCGTCTTCGATCATGTCGATCTTAGCTTCCTTTGCCGCGGCTTTGGTTAGAACTTTCGCGCTCATTTCTTCGCTTCGGTCGGCTTCTTGAGCGCGGGACGCACAACTACGTAGCTTCCGTTTGATCCCGGGACCGCACCGCTAATTAAAATCACTTTCTCGGCTTCGCGCACCTGCATCACTTGCAGATTCTGCACGGTCACGCGCTCGTCGCCGAGATGACCGGGCATGCCCATGTTTTTCCAAATGCGTCCCGGTGTGGAACGGTAGCCGACCGCGCCGTTGCGTCGATGCGTTTTCGAACCGTGCGCCGCGCCCTGGCCGTGGAAGTTGTGCTTCTTCATCACGCCTTGGAAACCTTTGCCTTTCGACCTGCCGGTAACATCGACAAAGTCGCCCGGCTGAAATTGCGTGATGCTCAAATTGATTTCGCCTTCGGGTGCATCGACATCGAGTCGGAATTCACGGATGAGTTTCTTCGGCTCCGAACCGGCTTTCTTGAATTCGCCGAGAAGCTGCTTCGTCACGCGCGATTCCTTTTGCGAATCGAATCCGACTTGCACGGCCGAATAGCCCTCGTTCTCGCTCGTTAGGCGGCGCAGCAAAACGTTATCGCCGGCGGCGATCACGGTCACGGGACGCAGCCGACCGTTGGCGTCGTAAACGCTGGTCATGCCAATCTTTTGTCCAAGTAACCCGATGCTCATAAAGACAAATTAGGAAAGCAGGAAAGCAGGAAGAGATTTCATTCTTTTGATTGTCGATCTTAATCAAATCAACTTTCCTGTTTTCCTGCGTTCCTGATTCCTCTGTTCCTCATTAAATCTTAATCGTAATATCGACGCCCGCAGGCAAATTTAACTTCTTCAGCTCGTCCACTGTCTTCGCCGTCGGCTCGATGATGTCGAGAAGCCGCTTGTGCGTGCGGATTTCAAATTGGTCCATCGATTTTTTATCGACGTGCGGCGAGCGGTTCACGGTGAACTTCTCGATCAATGTTGGCAGCGGAATCGGCCCGGCCACGCGCGCACCGGTGCGCTTGGCCGTCTCGACGATGTCGATCACGGATTGGTCGAGCATTCGATGATCGAAAGCTTTTAAGCGAATGCGGATGCGCTGGCCGTTGGTCATTTGGTCTCCTTTTGATCGAGAATGGCCGCGACCAGGTTCTGCGGCACGGGCTGAAAATGCGAGGGCTCCATCGAATAGCTGGAGCGGCCCTTGGAAAGTGAACGGATCGCGGTCGCGTAACCGAAAAGTTCGGCGAGCGGCACTTCGGCGTGAATAATGGCAAGATGGCCGCGCTTCTCGATGCTGTTAATGCTGCCGCGCCGGCGGCTCAAGTCGCCGCAGATGTCGCCCTGAGATTCTTCCGGCGTGATGTTTTCGACCTTCATGATCGGTTCGAGCAAGATCGGTTTGCCCTGTTTAAAGCCATCTTTCATCGCGAAGATCGCCGCCAGTTTGAACGCGAGTTCGTTCGAATCGACTTCGTGGAACGAGCCGTAAACGATGTCGACCTCAACATCGACAACCGGATAACCGCCGAGCACGCCGTTGAGAATCGCTTCTTCGATTCCCTTTTTGACTGCCGGGATGTATTCGCGCGGAATAATGCCGCCGACGATTTTGTTTTCGACCACCAGTCCTGTGCTGCGAGCGCCCGGACGCACGTCGACTTCAACGTGGCCGTACTGACCACGACCGCCCGATTGCTTGATCAACTTCCCGACGCCGTGCGCGTTGCCGGTGATTGTTTCGCGATAGGCGATCTGCGGTTTTCCCGCATTCGCGTCCACTTTGAACTCGCGGAACATGCGGTCGCGAATGATTTCGAGATGCAGCTCGCCCATGCCGGCGATGATCGTCTGACCGGTATCTTCATGCGTATAAACGCGGAAGGTCGGATCCTCTTCCGCGAGGCGCTGCAGGGCGACGCCCATTTTTTCCTGATCCAATTTTGTCTTTGGCTCAATCGCCATTGAAATAAC
>DMCG01000229.1:0-15530 GCA_003445855.1 Spartobacteria bacterium
ATCGATAGTTTTTCACACGAGCAACTTCGACCAAGCCATCGCCCAGCGCAAGAACGCGAAGACGCGCAATCCTCGCGGGGACGGGCCCCGCGGCGCGCATACAATAGTCGCCCGGCGCTGAAACGCCGGGCTCAAAGCGGTTCGGCTATTTGCGAATATGTCCGGAGACGAGTTTCGTCATCTCGAACATGGTTACCTGGCTCTTGCCGTTGAATACCGGCCTGAGGGATTCGTCCGCGTTGATCATGGTTCTCTTTTTCTTATCCTGACAACCATTCTTCTTGATGTAGTCCCAAAGCTTCTTGGTGAGCTCGGAACGTGGCAGTGGTTTCGAACCAACAATGGCGGAGAGTTTGTCGTCAGGTTGCACCGGCCTCATGAAGGCGGGATTCGGCTTGCGTTTGGAAGTCTTTTTGGTTTTCGGCATACAGGCTGATTAATGCTTCGCTCGTTACAGGGCAATATTAATTTTGATGAAAAAAAATATTTTTTTTAGAGTGTCCGCCGCACCGCTACCGCTGTCACGTCATCCGGCAGGGCCCGATTGTCCTCAACCGGCGCTGCTCGTTCCAAAAGGCGCGCCAGGAGCGCTTCGGCACTGGGCGCAGCGGCATCGAGCATTTCGGCCAGGCGCTGCGGCGTAAGCCGCCCTCGTTCGCCGCCGGGAAGGCCAAATAAACCGTCGGTGTAAAGAACGAAAGCATCGCCGCGCTGAAGATCGACAATCGTCTCACTGAATTGCGCGTGTTCCACCAACCCCAAAGGCGGTGCCACAGAAGGAATGGATTCACTGGTGCCGTCATGACGCGAAATCAGGAGCGGTGGGTGTCCCGCGCCGACCACACTCGCGCGTCCGGTTGCCGGATCGAGCGCCACGCACATTGCCGTCATGAAGGAGCGCGCCCCAAAGATACTGCGGAAATCGTCATTCACCGCTTTCATAAGCGCGGCCGGCGCATTGTGTTCGGCGCTGCCGTGATGAAAGAGAAGTTTTGCCAGGGTTGTGAGAAGCGCGGCGGACGCCCCGTGGCCGGTCGCATCAGCAATCCAGAATAAAATCCGGCCATCTCGCACCCGTAGCCAGCCGTAAATGTCACCGCCCACCTGGATGACAGGCCGATAACAGTCGGCAACCTCCCATCCCGCCAGCTCGGGCGGCTTTTGTGGGATGAGTGATTGTTGGGTCAGGCGGGCGGCGGCCAGGTCGCGTTCCAGGTTGCGTCGCCACTCTTCAAGCTCATCGTTTTGCTGCTGCAATTGGCGGCGCATGGAGCGCAGCCGGAGTTGAGTCTCAATGCGCGCGCGCAAGACCGCGGCATTGATCGGTTTGGTTACGAAGTCGTCCGCGCCGGCTTCGAGGCAGAGCACCTCGCTTTCTTCGCCGCCGTGGCCGGTCAACATAATCGCGGGAATTTGGGCAACGGTTGGATCGGGGTCCGACCGCAGTCGTTTGAGCACCTCGGCCCCATTGAGCGCCGGCATATCGAAATCGAGAAGGAGAAGCGAGGGCTGCTCGCCATGAACCAGTTTCAACGCTTCAATCCCGCTGTCTGATTCGCGACAGTCGTAACCGGCGGACGAAAGTGTTCGTACAAGAATCCTGCGACTCGTCGCATCATCATCGACAACTAAAATCTGGCCATTCGATTTCTTTTGCATCTCTTCTTTGGATTCGGAACAAGGGCGGCCCGCTATCGTATCGATGTCGATCTTTGGGAAGAGTCTCCGCCTTTTCGTGCGGGATTTATAAGGATGTGAGTGGAGAGAAACCGAGGCCACCGACCAGCTCACTCTGCTTCAGGCAGGCGCTTCATTCAGGGAGCGATTTGTGATTGGCAATGAATTAGAATCGAGATACTTTCGTCGAACCGACTTCTATGAAATTTTTGCTGTCGCTTGCGCTGCTAACTGCCTTGTTTGTCTCATCGTGTTCCGACGTTGACGAGCCGCCGTCGCGGGTCCGTCAACACGTTGCCAGGTATCCTGCGGCGGGACACGAGGAATATCCACCTCAACAGCAGCCTTTCAATCCGAATGCGCCTCCGCCGCCAGAGAACGTGGCACGGGAAGAAGCTTCCGCCGCCCCGGCGCCCACGGCTGTGCCCACCAAAACTGAGAAGGGAGACCATCCCTACGGAATTCCTGTCCCAGGCAAAGCGCACGTGGTCGAGAGTCCTTTTTCGCCTGGCAAGTATGTCGATGTGGAGGGATTCCCGCCCGGTACGGAGGTGAAGGATCCGTATACGGGAAAAATTTTTCTCGTTCCATAGCTGGGCGAAAACGCACGGTCCGCTTACAGGCCGATTGCAGAAAAGTTCGTCAATTTCATTTTGCTCCAGCGGAGGAATAGTGGACAACGGCACCTAATCTCCGATGCTGATGTCGGTGGGCAGATGAACGCGGCTGCGCGCTTCTGCGGAATCTTTTTCAAATTGGTCTATGGAATTGCGAGTTAAACGAGCGCCTCGAATTGACACTGAGATCACCGTCCCAGGCGACAAAAGCATTTCCCATCGCGCCGTTATTATTGCGGCCCTGTCCAATGGCCCGTGCACACTGCGCGGATTTCTTCCGAGCGAAGATTGCATGCGCACGGTGAACGCCCTCCGCGCTTTGGGAATCAAGATCGAACAGCCGGACCCGAACATGCTCGTCGTCCACGGAAAAAAACGTGTGCTCACGCCGCCGAAAGAGGAAATCGATTGCGGAAATTCCGGTACAACAATGCGACTTCTCGCCGGTCTGCTCGCCGGGCAGACGTTTGAAAGTCGCCTCGTCGGCGATGCCGCGCTCTCTCGGCGCCCGATGGATCGTATAATTGCGCCACTCCGAAAGATGGGCGCCGACATCGTAGCAGAGGGACCCGAACAAACGCCCCCGATCCGTATTCATGGAGGTTCTTTGCGCGGTATTCGTTACAAATCGCCGATTGCGAGCGCGCAGGTGAAGAGCGCCGTGCTTCTTGCCGGTCTTTTCGCGAAAGGTAGAACCACCATTGATGAGCCGTCGGCCAGCCGCAGCCATACCGAGTTGATGTTTAATTATTTTCTTGTGCGCACGGCGAAGGATGGTGATGGCAGCGTCAGTGTTTTCGGCGATCAAGTGCCCGAGTCACGCGATTTCACAATTCCGGGCGATATTTCCTCCGCGTCTTTTTGGTTGGTCGCAGCTGCGGCACAACCGGGGGGTCATCTGCTGGTACGCCATATCGGCTTGAATGATACACGGACGGCGGTGCTCGGCGTGCTGGTGCGAATGGGCGCGCAAGTGCGCGAAGCCGTCGAAGATGTCGATCAACTCGAGCCGCGCGGGATCGTTGAAGTCACGGGTGCTCCGCTCAAAGGCACGGTCATTCAGGGAAAAGAAGTGCCGCAGCTCATCGACGAGTTGCCCGTGCTGGCGATCGCCGGTGCGCTAGCAAACGGCACAACGATCATTCGCCATGCGCAGGAGTTGCGTGTTAAGGAAACCGATCGCATAGCTGCCATCGCGCACAATCTGCGCACCATGGGCGCGCAGATTATCGAGATGAATGACGGGCTCGAAATTCATGGCCCCGCTCCACTGCGCGGCGCGCGCGTGGCCAGCTTCGGCGATCATCGCATCGCCATGGCGTTTGCTGTGGCTGGTCTTTTCGCTGACGGCGAAACGATCGTTCAGGATGCCGATTGCGTCCGCGAGTCTTACCCGGGCTTCGAAACCGCACTCGAAGAGTTCACCAATCCAAAACGAATGCGCACGAGCACGCCGGTTATCGGTTCTCTCTCCCCTGCGCGTCTCGAGGGCTGATTGAGGCGTAATCATCCGGCTTGCGTTCCTCATCTGGAAGCTTGTCTGATATCGCGTACTCTTCGCGCAAGAGCACGTCTCAATCATGCGAACAGCTTTTCATCGTGTCATTGCCATCGATGGGCCGGCGGCCTCCGGAAAAAGCAGCGTTGCGCGCGAGCTTGCCCGGCGCCTCGGATTTATCTACGTAAACTCGGGCGCGATCTATCGCGCGATCACTAGGTACGTGCTCCAGCATGGGGTCGATCCAGATGATGGTGTGCGTGTCGCACAAACAGTCGAATCCGCCGATATCAGTTGCGGTCTCGAGAACAATGAGTCGCGCATTTTAATCGATGATGTCGATCCAACAGATCACTTGCGCGAGGACCGTGTCAATGAAGCTGTATCGCGCGTAAGCAGTGTGCCGCAGGTTCGACAAATTCTCGTCGCCAAAATGCGCAGCTACGCCTGCAATCATGATTTGGTCATGGAAGGCCGCGATATCGGCTCGGTTGTTTTTCCACACACACCTTACAAGTTTTACATCGACGCTTCCCCCGCAGTCCGTTTGCGCCGCCGTGCCGCCCAGGGGCAGCGCGACGAAATCGCCGCGCGCGATCGCGCCGATTCTTCACGTCGTGCTTCGCCCCTTATCATCGCCGAAGACGCGCATGTCATCGACAGTTCGAATCTTACGATTGAGGGCGTTGTCGCTGAGATCCTCAATCGATTGAAGCTGAAGGGCTTGAAGTGATTGAGTGATTTAACCCTTTACGTTTTGCGATTTAACAGTGAATCCGTATTACTGGTTCGGTTATCATTTCAGCCGGCTGATCGGTCGCTTGTTCTTTGGCTTTCGCATCATTCATCGCGAGCGCATGATTCAAACTGGGCCGGTGATTCTCGCCATGAATCACCAGAGTTATTTCGATCCACCGCTTGCCGGAAATGCCTGCGATCGCGCCATCTATTTTCTCGCGAAAAAATCTTTGATGAAGGCGCCGGTCCTCGGCTGGCTTTTGCCGAAGCTTAACGTCATCCCAGTCGACATCGAAGGGAAAGATCGCAGCGCGCTCAAAGCGTTAATCCGAATTCTGCGGGCTGGCGATTGCGCGCTCGTTTTTCCGGAAGGTGCCCGCACAGCCGATGGAAATTTGCAGCCGGCCTTGCCCGGAGTCGGGCTCGTTATCGCGAAAACGCGCGCCCCGGTCGTGCCGATGCGAATTTTCGGGGCATTCGACGCGTGGCCCCTCGGCGGAAAAATCCATTTGTGGCGCAGAATCACCATCGTCGTCGGCGCGCCGATTTATTTTTCCGAGGCAGATTTTGAAAATGGCCGCAAAGATCTTTATGCGCGTTTAGGCCAGCGCGTCATGGACGCGATTGCAGCGCTGCGTCTGCCCTAGCGAGCGTTTGTGCGCGCAAGATCGACAACGGCGTTTGCACGGCGAAGATCGACATCGATATTTCGGTCGTGAATTTGCCGCAGCCGCCTCCAGAAGAACCGCCATCGCCGCGAGTTCCCAGGAGCGCGCTCCTTGTTATGCTCGTAATCATTGTCGCCATGGCGCTGCTGGCGCTCTACGCGAACGTGCAACGATGGCGTCGGGACAAAATCGAAACCGTGATAGTCATTCCGGCAGCCTCACCATCGCCGCAGTAGCTCAAATGGTCATTCCGAGCGAAGCGAGAGCCTGCACTGAGCGAGCGCAGCGAGTCGAATGTGAACCTCACAGCCACCCCAGGACATTTCGCTTAATCGCGCGCAAGATCGACATCATCGCTAGATTGGGAGATCCCTCGCTCCCGCCCGGGATGACACGCGGTGCTTAGCGTTTGGAGTAATTTGGAGGCGCGGAGACTCGCGCCGATTCGGCCGCTAGTTCGCGCGCGTACGCCAGCGTGTCGATGGCGTCGACATTTTTATCGCGCCGGATCGCTTTGATCCGCGGGAAACGCAGCGCCAGTCCGCTCGCGTGGCGTGTGCTTGGCTGAATTGAATCGAACGCGACCTCGAGCACGATCTCCGGTTTTACTTCGCGATAGCGCCCACGATCGACAATCGTGTTTTGTTTGAAATGCTCGGTCAATTCCGCGATCTCAACGTCGGTCAGGCCACTGTAAGCTTTTCCGATTGGCAAAAGTTCGCCGCTTGCTTCATCGCGCACCGCGAACGTGTAATCGCTCAGCACATTGTTGCGTTTGCCATGGCCGAGCTCGGCCGCAACCACCACTACATCCAGCGTCGCCAGCTCTTTTTTTAATTTGAACCAGAACAGACCGCGGCGTCCGGGCGTATAAAAGCTTTCCGGATCTTTGACCATCAATCCTTCGTTTGAACGTTTTCGCGCTTGCTGAAAAATCTGTTCGATTTCCGTCGCCGACTGGGCCGGAAAGATTTCGGCGACTTGAAATTGCGGAGGCAATCGCAACTGACGTAGAAGTTCGCGCCGCTCGCGCAGCGGCATTTTTAATAACGAACGGCCATCCAACCAAAGAAGATCGAAAGCAATAAATGCGACCGGAACATCTGCTGATACGCCGGCAAACAAATCCGCGCCGTCTGTTTTTCGACCGAGCCGTTTTTGCAGATCGAAGAAGGTCAATTTGCGCCCATGCGCAAACGCGACAATTTCGCCATCGAGGATAAGATCGAGATCGAACTTGCGCGCCTGCTCAGCAAGTTCCGGAAATTGATCGGTGATTCGCTTCAGATCGCGCGAGAAAATCTCCACCCCCTCCGAATTGCAGTGCAACTGCGCCCGAATGCCGTCGAACTTATCTTCGACGAAAACTGTAGTGGCCGCCGTCTCGGCGGCAGAACCTTTAGCATCGACAAATCTTTTCCAAATCGCTTCCGCGGTCGGCTCGGGACTTGCCAGCATGCATTTGATCGGCCGAAAGATCGACAACTCCGCGCGATGCAATTCGCGGCGCAAAGCGAGCGACGCGGTCGCGCCGATGTCGCCCAGAAGCATGTTTGCTCCTTTCACATCGTCGAGCGGAACGTCGAAGGCTTTGGCGATTGCCTCCTCCACGAGGCCTTCGCGCAACCCGATCCGTAAATCGCCGGTCAAAATCTTGACGACGTATTGAGCTTCGCGCGCGGACAAGATCGACAATCGCTTTTGTAGTAACTCCGTTTTCGCGATCGGTCCGCGCGCCTTCTGAAGCTGCTCAAAGAATTCTTTCGATTGCGAAACTGTGAATGACCCCGGTTGCGTGCGAGCATCAAGCGCTTCGAATGCTGTCTTGCCGGCGTCGCCGTGGCTGTGTGCGATCCGGCGAAATTCCGCCTCGCTCAATTTCGCCGCGCTCATGATGGCGCGATAAACGATCGAACCACCGACCTGCAAAGTGCGCAGATCGCTTTGGGCAAATGCTTTTCCGGTAAAGTAAATCGTGGCGATCGGAAGCTGTTTTGCGTCGAGCGTGCGCAAATAATCTGCGAGCAGCCGAACCTTTTCCAACTTCGCCGGTGTCGCAGCAATGGCCTCACCGACGTTCGCGAAATGTGCGAGTTCAGATTCTGTAGTGGCCGCTGTCCTCAGCGGTTTGTTCATCGTCGATCTTTTGCCGCTGGGGACGGCGGCCTCTACAGCATTTTTTGGTAGCCGTAATTCGAGCTGATTTTCTTCGCTCAGCGCCCATGCCTCGACGCCGATGTTTTCTCGCAGATCGCGCGCAAACTCGGCGGCGAAGCCGTGGAGCGTAAGCACGCGTTTCGGCCGCACAAGATCGACATAACGAATGAGATCGTCGTAATCGGCGTGATCCGAAAGAGGAAATACAGCATCGACTTGATAGCGATAAACCGCGCCGGGATCCATCGCCCAGCCACTGATCATGGCGACACGTTTGCGCGCGATTTTCTCCAGCATGCGCGACCGGTTTGCGCTCGGCGGGCAAATGAGAACTTTGCCCGCGACTTCATTTGCATCGTAGCGCACGTATTTGCAAAACGACTGGCCGAACTGCTCGTAAATGCGCGTCATTTGAAAGACCGTGCCGTGCAGCATCGGCGTGAGACCGGCGCCGTCGAGTGCGCAAAGAATTTCCTGCGCTTTGCCTAACGAGTAACCCAGAAGGACGGGGACTTCGTCTTCCGCGATTGCTTCGTGGCAGAAGGCAACGATTTGATCGACAACCTGCACCATCGGTGGAAATCGGTAGCGCGGCCGGCCAAACGTGGTTTCCATGACGAGCGTGTCGGCATGCACCCATTGCGCCGCTTCGGCCGATTTGCCGCGGCGCAATTTGAAGTCGCCGGTGTACAAAAGGGATTCGTTCTCGGCTTCGAGAAAAATCTGCGCGGAACCAAAGATGTGCCCGGCCGGCAGGAGCGTAACATCGACATCGTGCACGCGCCGTTGTTCGCCGAAAGGCAGAATGTGCTCCTTTCGCTTTCCGGGCAGACGCGCCTGCATTAAGCGGGCGGTGCCTTCGGAGAGGATGATTTCGTCATGCGGCGCGATGTGATCGCTGTGCGCGTGTGAGACGAAGGCAAAGCGTTTTGCATCCCACGGGTCGAGCCATAAATCGTGTTCGGGTAAATAAACGCCGCGCTCGTAACGAACGTTGATCACGCGAAAATTTATGCGCGGATGGAAATGGAGCGAAACATTGTTTCATCGACAATCGGCCTGCATTGACAGGCCGCGCGGGAACCGTTTTCATTAAGCCGATGAAGTTTGGCGCTGCATCGGTGGCTTTAATCTTTTGCCTAGGCGCTTTGGCTGGCACCGCCGAGGAGCCGAAGCTGCTCGCAAAAGTGACGCCGCTGCCGGTGGCCTTGAATAAAGATTTTGAGTTTCGAAAGACGAAACTTTACTTTCTCGACGAAAAAGCGTCGAAACAAGGGGCGCCGAGGAAAGCGACCAGTCTCTCGCCGGGAGCATATTCGGGCACGACACCGCAGAGAACCGTGGTGAATCAGGATTCGTCGATTAGTTTCGAGCGACAGTATCGTCTTTTTGGCGCCGTGACCGCGCTCGACAAGCGTCAACGCTTTGGCAATTACTTCGATTTCTTTTGGCGCGCTAGGCGCCCGGCCGATCTCACGGTGCGCCTCGAGTATCGCCAGCAAAAGCTGCATGCGCTCGTTCAGGCGCAGGAGATTTCATATCTGAATGTTCGCGGTAATCATAAAACGGAGTTCAAAGTAATTGGCGACGATTATTTCGACGACGGGCGCGTGATCGCGTGGCGCTGTTTGTTAATCGAAAACGGCCAGATTGTGGCGGAAAATCGGTCTTACCTGTGGGAATGAGCCGCGCTGAACGCCGGTTTTGAACGGTAAGTCTTTGCGATGCATGTCGAGTCGACCTGCCTGGTATCGGCCGAGGTTTGACAGCCTGCTTGTCGATCTTGTATCTTAGTTGACTAACAGTGGAGTCATCGATTCAAGTAGGGGTGAACGGTCCAGCCGTATGGGTGAAAGTGCAGGGTAAGGGAAGCTTCCTGAACAGCGGAAACTTGAAGGAATTTGCTCGCGAAATGGTCGATCGCGGTTACCGCGAATTTGTGATTGATCTGGCCAATTGCGCGATGATGGATTCGACGTTCATGGGCACGATGGCAGGCGTGGCCCTGCGATTGAAGGAGCTCGGCCGCGGTCATCTTCATGTCGTTCACTGCGGAAATCGCAGCCGCGAGCTCCTCTCCGGGCTCGGTCTTGATCAAATCTTCAGCATTCATGCTAACGGTGCGTCGGCACCGGAGTGCGAATCGCTCCGGCAAAAACCCAGCGGCGAATCGTCGGAGAAAAAGCAGGAACAAGCGGAAACGATGCTGGAAGCGCACGAAGCGCTTTGCGAGGCGGCCCCGGAAAATTTCTTCCGTTTTAAAGACGTCCTCGATTATCTAAAGCAAGACCTTCATCACGAGACAGCCTCGAAGTAAGCGGGCCCCGTGACCATGTGGCCGATCCTTCTCTTCGGACTGCTGCTCGCGTCTGTCGGGGGGTGGATCTATACCGCGCAACGGCAGGCCCGTCGGATTCGGACGCTGGAACGCTCGAAAGAAGAAATTCAAGTCGAGGAAACGCTCGTCTTCGATTTCTTGCACGGACTCGGCGAAGCTTTCAGCGAAACGATCCGGCCCAATGATCTGCATCGGTTGATCGTCGAGGGCGCGACGCGTATTATCGACGCCAACGGCGGCGCACTTTACATGACCGATCGCACGGGCGCGAAGCTGGTGCCGGCATTCATTTCCAAAGGCTGCCCGCCGCTTGTCGAAGTTCCAGCCGACATCCTGCAGCAAGCCGCGGCCACGCCCATTGCGCTCGAGAGTTACCTGCGGCTTCATTCCGTACCTTTGGGTGAGGGAACGATTGGACGTGTTTGGCAAGCGGGACAGCCGGTCTGTTTGAATGAGCTTTCCGAAGCGCCGGAGCTGGCGAAGTTACGCGACACGTCACTGGGCGCCGCGTCGATGATGGTCAGCGCGCTGCTTTACGGTAAACAAAACATGGGCGTGCTCGCTGTCGCCAACGGCGCGATGGGTGCGTCTTTTTCGCAGAGCGATTTTGTCGTCTTCAAATCGATCGCCGAGCAATCCGCCTTTGCGCTCTACAACGCCATCATTTACTCGGAGGCGAACGAAAAGAAGCGGCTCGATCACGACCTGGAAATCGCACGCGACATTCAACGCATTCTTCTGCCCTCTGAAGCTCCGTCGGTGAATGGATTTGAGATCAGCGGCATAAACATTCCCGCGCGTCAGGTCAGCGGCGACTATTTCGATTACATCAAGGTGGACGACGAACGTCTCGGCGTGGCGATTGCCGATGTTTCCGGCAAAGGTGTGCCGGCCTCGCTCATCATGGCGATTTGCCGCAGCGTCTTACGCAGTCAGGCGACGCAGAATCCTTCTCCGGCGGATGTTTTGCAAAAGGTGAACCGCCAACTTTACCCCGACATCAAGGAAGACATGTTTATCAGCATGGCCTATCTCATTCTCGACCACGCGCACAATGGCGTGGTACTCTCGCGCGCCGGGCACGACGCGCCGTTGCTCTACAAAAGTTCTTCGCAAACCGTCACGCCTTTAAAGCCGCCGGGCATGGTCCTCGGAATTGACAGTGGAAACGTCTTCGATAGGCTCACCAGCGATGTCGCCGTCCCGCTCGAGCGCGACGATTGCCTGGTCCTCTATACCGATGGAGTGACGGAAGCGATCGACACGGAAGGAAACGAATTCGGCGTCGAACGGGTGATCCAATCGTTGCGTGCCAGTGCGATGAACGGCGCTTCGGCTATCGTCACACGATTGATCGACGACTTGCGAAACTTCGTCGGTTCGCATCCGCAAAATGACGACATCACTTTGATCGCAATCCGAAAGACATGAAAAAAGTTCCCGTGACTGAATCCGAAGACGCGAGCAGGGCCGAGCAAGCGAAGGAAAGATCGACATCGTCAACTGAAAAACCGGCGGCTCGCTCGGAAGTTAACCAGGTCGAAGCCGAGGATCCGATGGCCGGTTTGCAAGCCGACCTCGATCGGTTTCGCGACCTCGCGCTGCGCAGCCAGGCCGATTTTGAGAATTACAAAAAGCGTTGTGCGCGCGAAAAAGAAGAAGCGATCAAATACGCGAACAGCTCATTACTCGAGCGGCTCGTTGCGATTGCCGATAATTTTGAACTCGGTTTGGCCGCCGCGCGTGGGGAGAGCGAAGACTCACCGATTTATTCCGGAATGAGCCTCGTGCTCAAACAACTTAACGATTTCCTGGCCGAAAACGGATTGCAGCCGATCGAAGCAGTCGGCCAGAAGTTCGATCCCAACTTGCACGAAGCGATTGCGCATGAACCGAGCGAGGAGTTCCCGGAAGGAACGGTCATTCGCCAAACCCGCCGCGGTTATCGTTTCAAGGATCGCTTGCTTCGCCCCTCCAGCGTGGTGGTCTCCAGCGGTTCGGCGAAATGAATGAAGTGACGAGTGATGAGTGACCGGTAAGTCTGGCAGACTGCCTGCTGCCTCTTGTCACTAGTCACATATCACTTATCACTTTTTCAAAATGGCTACAAAGAAGCGCGATTACTACGAAGTCCTCGGTGTCCAGCGAAACGTCTCCGACGAAGAGGTCAAGCGCGCTTATCGCAAGCTCGCGGTAAAGTTTCATCCCGATAAAAACCCCGACGACCCGCACGCCGAGGAAAAATTCAAGGAGATCGGCGAAGCTTACGACGTCTTGATGGATGCGGATAAACGCGCGGCCTACGATCGTTTCGGCCACGCCGCCTTCGCCCAAGGAACGGCCGCCCGCGGCGGGTTTCATGATCCGTTCGATATTTTCCGTGAGGTGTTTGGCGGCGCGGGCGGCGGAATCTTCGAGACGTTTTTTGGCGGAGTCGGGACGCGCGCCGAAGATCGACAACGTGGCTCCGATTTGCGTTACGACATGCAGATCGAGCTCGAGGAAGCGGCTTTCGGCGTCGAAAAGGAAATTGAGATCCAGAAACTCGACACCTGCGACAAATGTCAGGGCAGCGGCGCGGAGCCCGGTTCGCGCACGATCAATTGCCCCGCGTGCGGCGGTCGCGGCCAGGTGATCAGCTCGCGTGGGTTCTTTCAGGTCTCACAAACTTGTCCGCGCTGCCGCGGTCTCGGTCAGATCATTGAGAAACCTTGCCGCCAATGCCACGGGGAGGGACGCGTGGAAAAACTGAGCCGCGTCATGTTGAAGATCCCCCCTGGGATCGCCGATGGCTCCCGGCTGCGGTCGTCGCGCAACGGTGAAGCCGGCACTCGCGGCGCTCCGCATGGCGATCTTTACGTCGTCATTCACATCAAGGAACACAAAGTTTTCCAGCGCGAGGACGATGATCTTTATTGCGAAGTGCCAATCTCGTTTAGCAGCGCCGCGCTCGGTGGCGAAGTGGACGTGCCGACGCTGGAGGGCAAAGCGCATCTCAAAGTGCCGGCCGGGACACAAAGCGGACAAATATTTAAACTCCGCGGCAAGGGAATCGTTAACGTCAATGGACGCGAGCGAGGCGACTTGCTCGCCCGCCTGATCGTCGAAGTGCCGACGCGTTTGAACGCCGAACAACGCCAGAAGCTCGAAGAATTTGCCGGCCTTTGCGACGAGGAGAACACGCCCATGCGCAAAAGCTTCTTTGAGCGGGCGAAAGAATTCTTCAAATAACCGGCTTTGCCATTTTGGGCGAAGCCGAGGAATCTCTCACTGTTCGTTCAATCGATGCATCGCTTTTACATCGCGCCTCACGAATGGAATCCTGACGCGCTCATCCTAAGCGGACCGGAAGCGCATCATTGCCGTGATGTGTTGCGGATGACGCGCGGAGATAAGGCCGTTCTCTTCAATGGACGCGGGCGCGAGATCACTGCCGAGATTGTCGATCTTGAACGCGGCAAGGTCCGGTTGCGAAAACTGCACGAAAGCAACACGCCGCCGCTTCGTTGCCGGATTACGCTCGGGCAGGCGATTCCGAAAGGGAAAAACATGGAGCTGATCGTCCAGAAAGCGGTGGAGATCGGCGCATCCGAAATTGCGCCGCTTATTTCCGAACGAACGATTGTCGATCTTGATCCCGCGTCCGCGGGACAAAAGCAGGCCAAATGGCAGCAGGTCGCGATCGAGGCGGCGAAACAATGCGGACAGAATTGGCTTCCGCACGTGCATGCGCCGCGAAAGCTCAAGGATTTTTTCGTGGATGTAGCCACCGGCCTGCGGCCGGTCGGCCCTAACGAAAAAACGTCGCATAGCGACGTGGCTACATCATTCGACCTCCGCTTGATCGGCTCGTTGCAACCTGATGCGTTGCATTTGAAGAAAATTCTCGCTCAATACGCTAGCGAACATCGAGCTCTTCCCGAGAGTGTTCTCATGCTCATCGGGCCGGAAGGAGATTTCACGCCGGCCGAACTCGCGCTTGCGAAGAGCCACGACTGTCTTCCAATTACTCTTGGCCCGGTCGTTCTCCGCGTCGAAACGGCCGCCCTCTATTGTCTGAGCGTGTTATCTTACGAGTTGCTGTAGTGCGCTTGTTCTCGTGGGCGGCGTTGGTGCACGAGGCTAATAGATGTAAGGCGCCGAGAGTTGGAACGCGTTCCTGATCAACTCCAGCCGTGGCTTTGCATCTTCCGCGATAATTATTTCGATGACGTCGAAGCGGAAAAGAATGTCGGGATTGTCGAGCAGGCGAAGCCAGGCGAGAGCGCCGCGCGAGATGCGTTTTTGTTTTTGTCGACCCACTGCCTCGATGGGCCGGCCGAAATCTTCTCGTGTGCGCGTTTTCACTTCGACGAAGACAAGCGTGTCGTCGTCGCGCGCGACGATGTCGATCTCGCCGCCACTGTGCCCGCGGAAATTACGGTAAAGAATTTTGTAGCCTTTTTTGCGCAGAAAACGGCCGGCCAGTTTTTCGCCGAGAGAACCCCGCCGAAGATGTTCCGACCTAAATGACTGCTTCGAGCGCGAGAAGCGGCTGCGCCACCGGTTCGAAAGATCGGCGATGGATCGGACAAGGCCCGAATTCATGGAGTTTCGTGAGATGCAACTCGGTGCTGTAGCCTTTGTGCTGGCTGAAGCAATATTCAGGGAAGCGCGCGCAGAAGTCACGCATCATCTGGTCGCGCGTCACTTTCGCGATCACGCTGGCGGCGGCGATCGTCAGGCTGTAACAATCGCCGTCGATGATCGCGGTCTGCGGGAATGGAAACGGAAAGACGGGCAGTCCATCGATGAGAACGTGTTCGGGCGGGGTAAGGAGCGAGGTGATCGCGGCGCGCATCGCTTTGTGCGTCGCGCGCAAAATGTTGATCTGGTCGATCTCACTGTGATCGACCACGCCGACCGCCCAAATGATCTCGGCATTGCTCGTAAGATCGACATAAACTTTTTCGCGTAATTCCGGTGCAAGCTGTTTCGAATCGTTGAGTTTGCGATGCCGAAATCGCTCCGGCAAAATGACCGCGGCGGCGACGACCGGACCGGCCAGCGCGCCGCGCCCCGCCTCATCGATGCCAGCGATGCGGGCGACGCCGATGGCGCGCAATTTCTTTTCGTAACGGAATCCGCAGCGCCGGTACATTGACAAGAATCATCCGCAGATTCCGCAGATTTTCACAGAGAAAAAAGAATCTGGAAGCCAGGGAACCAAGAAAAGCAACTAATTAGGAAAGCAGGAACTCAGGAGAAGAGCCGTTTCGCTCTTCACTAGTCACTTATCACTTGTCACTCTCTCACCGCCGTCGCTTCCTTGCCTTTGCGCGAGCGGAGGTAATTGAGCTTGGCGCGCCGCGCCCGGCCTTTTTTTTCCACTTCGATTTTTGCGATGCGCGGTGAGTGAAGCGGAAAGACGCGCTCGACGCCTTCGCCGTAGGAAATGCGGCGGACCGTGAATGTTTCGTTGAGCCCGCGCCCTTTGCGGCCAATCACGATACCAGTGAAAATTTGAATGCGCTCCTTGTCGCCCTCCACGACGCGCGTATGAACATGAACGCTATCGCCCACGGCAAATTGCGTTTCATCGGTCTTTTGCTGTTCTTTTTCAATAGCATCGATGATGCGGTTCATAGAGTCTCCCCCCGGCTGGCGGGCGAACATTTTCAAGCAAAGCGACTCAAATTGCAAACGAAAGCCCGCCGAAAGACCAGAACAGGAGATGTCGATCTTAAACGCGGCGGCTGGTTGTGCTTCGAGGTGCGGCCGTTATAATCGAAAGAAGCTGCGCCCGTAGTTCAACTGGATAGAGCGACGGCCTCCGGAGCCGTAGGTTGCGCGTTCGA
>DMCG01000229.1:15870-18170 GCA_003445855.1 Spartobacteria bacterium
AGCTGCCCGTTCTTGAAGAAGAGCAAGGACGGAATGGCGCGGATGTTATACTTGAACGAAAGATTTTGGTTCTCGTCCACGTTGACCTTTGCGACCTTGATCGTGTCCGCTTTTTCCCGCGCGACCTCATCCAGGAGCGGTGCGATCAATTTGCATGGCCCACACCATTCGGCCCAAAAGTCGACAATCACGGGCTTGTCGCTTTGCGTCACTTCGCGGTCGAAGCTGGATTCATCGACAGTGATTGTTGCGGAATTTTCCACCGCTTTATAAAAAGTAATTCCAAATTTGAATAATCAAAATCGCAGCGGAAATGCCAAGCACTGCCCAGCAGAGCGGTTTTGGAATTGCATCGACAATCTTGACCGTGTCGCGCGCCACGGTGAGCGGAGTGCTTTGGGGAACGGTCTCCGGCATCGTGATCAGCGGCTGAGTCTTTTTCATCTGGACCGTCGGTGCGGGTTTGGCGGGCGGATCCGGCCGCAGCGCGATCCGCGCGGTCTCTTTCTTCAGACTTCGTGAACCGGCGGAGGGTGGACTCGGCGGAGGGCCCGGCAATTTCGCGGCTGCGGGAATGTTCACAGGCGCTGCAGGGCTCGCGACGGGTCGCTCCGGCGCCGAGGTGGGAGACGAGGGCGGAGATGGCGGAGCTTTCGGTGGCAACGGAGGTGGCGCGGTTGAAGCAGGTGGATCCGAGGGAGTCGATGGCGGACGGGCCGGCAGATTGATTCGCACGGTTTCACGCGATTCATTGCTGGCGCTTGGGGCGGCTGCCGGCTGTGGTGGCAACGCGATGCGGACTGTTTCTTTTTTGGGTTCGTTTGAGTCGGCCATGAGAATTTGGCGAGTCGGTCCTGAAAATTGCGCGAAAATCGACCACTTGTCACTCGTTAACTTGATTTTCGCCGCAAAAGGCTGCTTAAGCGAGGAGATCGTATCCCCGGCTTGCAGTGATTGTGCGCCACACAAATTCTCCGGCCGGCGCAGGCTCGGACAAAATTACCCGCGCATCGACATCCGGCGCGTCGGCTTCGCTGCGAGCGACATGCGGCTGATCGACTAGCAATTTCAATTTGCGACCAGCTTTTTCCCGCGCCAGCCGGTGCGCAATCTTTTGCTGGATCGACATCGCGGCGCGATACCGCGCGTTTTTGGCCTTCGCCGGAATTTGATTTGGCATTCTTGCCGCACGCGACCCTTGCTCCTGGGAATACTTGAAGATACCGAGCCGTTCAAATTGGATACGCTCGATGAACTCGAGCAGTATCTCATAATCCGTGTCGCTCTCGCCTGGAAATCCGACGATGAAGGTCGTGCGCAAGGCGACGCCGGGAATGCCGGCGCGCAGTTTGGCGATCAACTCCTCGATATGCTCGCGCGAGGTTTCCCGCCGCATGCGTTGCAGCATCGACTCATCAATGTGTTGCAGCGGGATGTCGATGTAACGCGCGACCTTGTCACATTGCGAAACGGTTTCGATCAATTCATCACTCCAGTGCGCCGGATGCGTATAAAGCAACCGCACCCAGAATTCGCCTTCGATCTCCTGGATCTCGCGAAGGAGCGCCGACAGCGACGGGCCCCGCGCCGAATCCACTGGTTGTCGCGGTCCCGCCTTGGCCGCCCACAAATCCATTCCGTAATAAGTGGTGTCCTGGCTAATTAAATTGATTTCGCGCACGCCCTCTGCGATCAGACCGCGAATTTCCGCGAGCACGGAAGCAGGAGACCGGCTCCGGTGTCTCCCGCGCATTTGCGGGATCACGCAAAAACTGCAGGGATGATTGCAACCCTCGGCGATTTTTACATAAGCCGAGTGCGCCGGGGTGAGGCGAAAGCGTGGCGTGTCGTAATCGGGAATGTAACCGGGCCGCGCGCTGACGAAATCAAGATCGACATCTTTATCTCGCGCTTCTTTGCTGAGCAGTTTCTCGACGATTGCACCAAGCTCCTTCACTTGGTCCAGTCCGATGAACGCATCCACTTCCGGAAGCGATTCGCGCAGTTCGCGCGAAAAACGCTGCGACATGCAGCCGCTTACAATTAACTTTTGTTGCGGATTTTTGTTCCAGCCGCGCCGTTGATGTGCTTCCAGAATTGCTTCGATCGATTCCTCTTTCGCTGAATCGATAAACGCACACGTGTTGATGACGAGCACGTCGGCGTCGTTTGCGCGCGAGGTGATTTCCATGCCGTGCTGAAGAACGCTGCCGAGCATGATCTCTGCATCGACAAGATTCTTGGCGCAGCCCAGGCTGATCATCCCGACTTTCGTGCGCTGTAGTGGCAGGCGTGTCGCC
>DMCG01000229.1:18438-18898 GCA_003445855.1 Spartobacteria bacterium
TTAGGATTGTAGTGGCGGGCGTGGCGCCCGCATTTATTTGGGTTCGCAGCCGACACGGCTGCCGCTACAGAAGAATTGTCTTCTCTCATTGCCGCCGCGAAATTATTCAACGGTGACATCGTCGTCGTCGTCGTCGTCCACGAGCTTGCCGTTTTTCTTGATCTGAACGGCATCTCGATCAAGCACCCGCACCGTGATATGTTGACCGCGAAATTCCACCGTGCCATCGGCCGGTGAAATCCAGCGTTCGAAAGCCGGCTTCAGCACCTCATTGTCCACCACGACTTTGACATACGTTTTCTTGAGCGGCCGAATGTCTACTCGATTCGGCCCCCCTGGTTCCGCCGTCGGCGAAGAATTGGCGGCAGCAGCTTTTGCGAGATCTTCCGGACGCACCGGCTGGGCTCGGCGCACCTCTGGCTCTTTGGGCGCCGGCGGAGAAGCTGCGGCAACCGCCGGT
>DMCG01000229.1:19085-27799 GCA_003445855.1 Spartobacteria bacterium
AGCGGGAACTATTTTCTTAGTTGCAGCTTCCGCCGACTGAGTCGGCGCAGGAATCACGGACTCCGGAGTTGAAGCAGGCGCACTAGGCAGCGCTTGAACAGCAGGCTCGGTGCGACGAGGCGCGATCCGCTGGATGTTGAGAATTAGCTTCATGAAGAAAAACCCAACGATGAGCACGATGATTCCGATGACGAGAGGCGTCGGCGACATGCGATCGGAAGGTGTTCTGCGAACGATCGGCGTGCGCGCCGGTTTCGGCGCCGGATTGTCCTGAAGGTAAGAGTAGCCGTCCACGGTGACGTGCTCGGAACCTTCGAACGCTTCGAGATACGGCGTAACATCGACATCCAAAAATTTTCCGTAGATGAGCAGAAAACCTTTCGCGTAGGCCAGGCTGGGAAATTGCGAAAAATCCTCTGCCTCGATCTCGGCCAGTCGTGACGGGCGGATCTTGGTCATGCGCGCGGCGTCATCGAGCGTAAGCCCGCGCGCCGACCTCGCTTCCTGAAATTTTTTACCAAGACCTTCGATTGTCATCGTGTGCGCCGGCTAAACGGCGGCGTCAAGATCGACAAGAATCTCGCGCGGCTTCGCGCCTTCGCCGGGACCCAAAATACCGCGCTGTTCCAGAATATCAACGATCCGCGCTGCGCGGGTGTAGCCGAGACGCAGCCGACGCTGGAGCAGCGAAGTGGAAGCGCGTTTTTCCTGCCTGATAATTTCGAGACATTTTTCAACCAGCTCCTCATCTTCGTCCGTCACCTCTTCAGTCGCCGTGCTCGCAGCTTGCAATTTCTCGTGCATGGCCGCGTCGAAAGCCGGCGGACTTTGCGCGGAAACGAACTCAACGAGGCGATGAATTTCCTCATCGGTCACGAGTACGCCTTGCGCGCGAATCAGGCGCGACGAACTCGGCGGCAGATAAAGCATGTCGCCCTGGCCGAGCAGACGATCCGCGCCGTTCTCGTCAAGGATAACGCGACTGTCGATCTTGCTCGCGACTTGGAAGGCGATCCGGCTCGGAATATTTGCTTTAATCACGCCCGTGATGACGTCGGCGCGCGGTGTTTGAGTTGCGACAATAATATGAATGCCGGCGGCCCTTGCCATTTGTGTAATGCGCGCAATTGCGCTCTCCACGTCCGCCGGCGCAGTCTGCATCAAGTCCGCCAGCTCGTCGATGATAACAACGATGTACGGCATTTTGTCCGGAATTTGGATCTCGTCTTCGCGCGGAACCTTTATGTCGATCTTTTGATTGTCGATCTTGCCCGCGTTCGCGGAAGAATCCTGCTCAAGATCGACCTCTTTCTTTTTCGTCGGTCGCGCGTTGAAACCGATGATGTTGCGGACCCCGACGCGCGCGAAAATTTTGTAGCGCCGTTCCATTTCATCGATCAGCCCGCGTAAAACCAGCAGCACCTTTTTTGGATCGGTGATCACCGGATAGCGCAAGTGGGGAAGATTCGCGTAAATCTGCAGCTCAACCACCTTCGGATCGATCATGATGAGTTGCAGTTCCTCCGGTGTGAAGCGGAAGAGCATACTCGCGATGAGTCCATTGATGCAGACGCTCTTGCCGCTGCCGGTCGTGCCGGCGACGAGCAGATGAGGCATTTGCGCCAGATCGGTGATAATCGCTTTGCCGTAAACGTCTTTCCCGAGCGCGAGGGGAATTTTTGCGCGCGTTTTTGCCTCCTCCCAATCGGATGATTCCAGCAGTTCACGTAATGTCACCTTCACTTTGCGCGTGTTCGCGATCTCGATGCCGACCGTGTCCTTGCCCGGAATCGGCGCAAGAATATTGATGCGCTCGGCGCGCGTGGCCCGGGCAAGATCGCGCTCCAGGCTTACGATTTTGTCCACGCGAACGCCTTTGGCCGGATACACTTCGTAGCGCGTGATTGTTGGGCCTTTGGTGATGTCGCCAGCCGCCACCGCAATTCCAAACTGCGCGAGCGTGTCGATCAAAGTTTGCTGGACTCGCTGCAGCTCACTGGGATCGGCGCCGCCCCGCCCTTCCGGATCGTGCTCGTCGAGCAAGTCGAGTCCGGGGAGCACATAAGTTTTCGGGTCCCAGGTTCGACTCGTTAGGCCAGGAGTACTTGTCGATCTTTGCCCGGCCGCGCGCAGCTCGGCGAGCGAGGGTTTTCTTCGCGCGCCAGCCGTCTCACTCGGCAAGGCGGTTGTATCGACCACTTTCGGTTTCGGACGGTTGGCCAGTTCTTCGGGCGAAATAAATGCGGCCGCCGGCTCGGACACGGGCGCGCCTTTTTTCTTGAGTTGCTTTTCGATGGCGCGGCGCTGCTTCGATAATTCGCGCTGGCTGATCTCGAGTTGGCCTTTGAGATCGGATTTGCGGAGTTGTCGATGCAATCGCCACTCGTGCAGCTTCGCGACGCCGCGACGCGTGCCCATGACGATTTGCCTGACGAGATGAATCGGCCGCAAGCCAGTCATGAGGATGAGCGCCGCCAGATAAATGCCACTGAGCAGAATGATGGAGCCGACTTTGCCCGTCGAATTAACCAGCAGGATTTTTCCGAAGTAGTGCCCGAGCCAGCCGCCAGGGCCTTGAATGTTAAATGCTCTTTTCCAGCCCTGGAGATGCTGCGTCTGCAATTGCAACAAGCATGCTCCGGATGCGATGAACAAAACGATCCAGGGAATGCGCGCTGTCACGCGCAAACTCGAATGAAATAATTTGGCCGCGCCGAACCCGAGCAGAACCGCCGCCAGGAAATACGAGGCCGCGCCGATCATGTGATAGCAAATTCCCGCGATGATTGCGCCGAAGGGTCCAATGAAATTTTGCGCAGGATGATTTGCCGGCGAAATGTGGCTAAACCACACCCACGACGGCACATCCTTCGGCGTGTAGGAAATCAGCGCGAGAAAGAGCAACGTCCCGACGCCGAGCAAAATGAGGGCGAAGACTTCGTTCCAAGCGCTGTTTTTTTCCGTCCGGGCCACCGCCGATGATAGTAATCGCGTGGCGGCGCCTTTCAATCGAGTTGTGGAGGCGAGAATTGTAGGCCACCACATTTTAGAACCGCGCCGAAAATCGCCGCCCTGCAATAATCCGTCGCCGCTTTCGCCTTGCGCGCCACGCGCGATGACCATTACTCTCCCTGCGCGGTATGCGATTTTTTCTGGGGAAATGCCTCGCTCTTTTTAGCGGAGCTTCTTTGATCGTCATTTGCTCGTGCGAAAAACATCGCGTCGGCGAAATGCCGGATGCGCAAAAGGAACATGTCGATGTTGCCGCCCAGCCCGCGAAGACTTCGAGCACTTCGCCTGAAAGATCGACATCGCCGTCGCCAACATTGACGCCGGCCGAATTTTTCCCCGGAACCAAACCTCGTTAGGCAAAGGAGGATTGATCATGGCCAAATACAAATACGCGACCTCGCCGCCGAACATCCCGGGAATGCCGCCCGGCGTTCCTTATATCATCGGCAACGAAGCCGCCGAGCGGTTCTCCTACTACGGCATGAAGTCGATCCTGACCGTCTTCATGGTGCATTACATCTTGAACAAGTCGGGTGTGCTCGCTCCGATGCACGAGCACGAGGCGGACAAATACACGCACTATTTTGTTTCCGGCGTTTATTTTCTCCCGATCTTCGGCGCGATTATCGCCGATGGCTGGATCGGCAAATACTGGACGATCCTCTCGCTCTCGATTGTTTACTGCTTCGGTCATCTCACGCTCGCGTTCATGGACACGTCGTTTGGGATCGCCATCGGCGAGCGCACGATGCTCACGCTTGGACTCATCTTGATCTGTCTGGGCGCAGGCGGAATCAAGCCGTGCGTGTCGGCCAACGTCGGCGATCAGTTCGGCGAGTCGAACAAAAATCTCCTCTCGAAAATGTTTGGCTGGTTTTATTTTTCGATCAACGCCGGGTCGTTCATCTCATCGCTGCTCTGTCCATTTTTGCTCGCTGATCCGCGATTCGGTCCGCGCTGGGCATTCGGAATTCCCGGTGTCGCCATGTTCATTGCGACTATTTTTTTCTGGGCTGGCCGCAAGAAAATGGTGCACGTGCCGCCGGCCGGTCTCGGTTATTTGCGGGAAACGTTTAGTCGCGAAGGCCTCCTCACGCTGGCGCGCATCGCGATGGTTTACATTTTCGTGATAATTTTTTGGGCGCTGTGGGACCAAAGCAACGGGATCGAGTGGACGTTGCAGGCCGAGAAGATGGATCTCTACGTCCCATGGCTGCCGTGGATCAATGTCGCCTTGACGCCCTTTCACGTTTCCGCGGGATGGGGATCGAACCTGCTCGCTGCGCAAGTGCAAACAGCGAATCCAATCTTGATTTTGATTTTCATTCCGCTGGTGAACTACGTGCTCTATCCGGCGATCAGTCGTGTTTTCCCGCTCACGCCATTGCGCAAAATCGGCATCGGTCTTTTTCTAACCGCGCTCAGCTTTGTGGCGATTGTTTGGATTCAGGGACAAATCGACCTCGGTTTGAAGCCGAGCGTGAATTGGCAACTGCTCGCTTACGTGATCCTGACTCTCGGCGAAGCGATGGTCTCGATCACTGGTTTGGAATTTTCCTACACGCAGGCGCCGAACTCGATGAAGAGCTCGGTCATGGCGCTTTGGCTCCTCGCCGTTTCCGCCGGAAACTTCTTCGATGCGCAATTTAATTCGTGGGATCTGAACCCGGACGGCACGCACAAGCTCACCGACTACCAGTTCTTCACTTTCTTCACGATTTTGATGTTCGCGGCCGGTGTCGTCTTTGTGATTGTGGCCAGCTTTTACAAAGGCCGGACTTATCTGCAATCGCAGCAGCCCACGCTCGACGAGCAGGCCACGGAGCCGATTCTTTCGAGCGGCGCGCCCACTTAAACAAAATGAAAGCCATCACTATCACGCTCGCAGTGTCTCTTGCTTTGCCGTTCGGCCATGCCGGTGCGACTGCGCAGGACGATGAGTTTCAAAAAATTGCGCACGATTGCATCGAAGGCTTCCTGGCGGCGCAGCCCGAATATGCCACGGAACTGGGCGATCATCGTTTTGATGATCGACTGAGCGATTACTCGCCGGAGTCGCGCAATCGATTACTCGCGCGCGCCAGGCAATTCCGGGAAGAACTCAACAAATTCGAGGATATTTCGCAGCTTACCGGCGCAAACCAGGTGGATGTTCGCATCCTGCGCGACAACATCGACAATGAAATTTTCGAGCTGGAAGAACTCAGGGAGGCAGACTGGAACCCGCTGGTTTACAATCAAAGCCTCGCCAACAGTCTTTACCTTCTCGTGGTGCGCGACTTCGACTCGTCGGAAAAGCGCATTCCGAATTTGCGCAAGCGCATGGAGGCCATTCCAACTGTGATCGCGCAGGCAAAGAGAAATTTGCAACATCCTCCGCGCGTTCATACCGAGACCGCCATTGAGCAAACGCAGGGCGCAATCACTTTCGTGCGCGAAGGGCTCGCTCCATTGCTTGATCAGGCGCCGCAAATGAAAAAGGAGATCGCGCCGCTTCAGGAAAAGACCGCCAAGGCGCTCGAGGACTACAAGAAGTGGATGCAAAACGATTTGCTCCCGCGCTCCGATGGCGATTTCCGGATCGGCGCCGACAAGTTCCGTAAGAAACTCCGTTTCGCCCTCGCGTCCGAATTGTCGATGGAAGAAATCATGCAGCGGGCGCAAGCCGATTTGCAGCGAACGCAAACCGCCATTTATGAGACTGCGCTTCCGCTCTACAAAAAATATTTCCCGCATGCCGGCAAAACAGCACTCGATGACAAAAAGAAAGTCACAGCCGCGGTGCTCGATAAACTTGCCGAACAACATTCGGATGACAACACCGTCGTCGGTTACGCGCAAAAAATTGTTGGAGAAGTCACCGATTTCGTAAAGCAGCATGACTTGGTGACCGTTCCGGCGAAACCGCTGGACGTAATCGTGATGCCGGAATTCAAACGCGGCGTGGCCATCGCCTATTGCGATCCGCCTGGGGCACTGGAGAAAAACGGCAAGACGTTTTACGCAGTCGCGCCGACGCCGAAAGATTGGCCGAAGGAGCGGAAGAACTCCTTCTTCCGCGAATACAACAACTACATGGTGCGCGATCTCACCGTCCACGAAGCAATGCCGGGCCATTACCTGCAACTCGCGCACGCAAATGAATTTCGTGCGCCTACGCTAGTGCGCGCAATTTTCTGGAGCGGAACTTTTGTCGAAGGCTGGGCCGTTTACTGCGAACAGATGATGGCCGAGGCGGGCTATGGCGGGCCGGAAGTGAAGATGGAACAGTTGAAAATGCGACTGCGGGCGATTTGCAACGCGATTCTCGATCAAAGCATTCATGCTGGAAATATGAGCGAGCAGCAGGCGATGGACTTGATGATGAAAGAAGGCTTTCAGCAGGAAGGCGAGGCAGTTGCGAAATGGAAACGCGCGCGGCTTACTTCCGCACAGCTTTCCACTTATTTCGTCGGCGTGGCCGAGCATCTCGATCTTCGCGACAAGGCAAAAGCAAAAGCCGGCGCATCGTTCGATCTGAAAAAATACAACGATCAGGTCATCTCTTTTGGCAGTCCGCCCGTTAAGTACGTCCGGGAGCTGATGGGCTTATGATTTCTGTAGGGGACGACGTTGTCGTCCCATGGGAAGCCGACGGCTTCCCCTACAGTGTCGTGCGCTAAGATCGACATCTTCATTATGCCTAATCTGGCGACATGGATACGGGAGAAGGACGAAAAATGGTTCCAACCATTTTTCGACAAGCACCCCGACATTCGCATCTGTGATGCGCGCAAAGGCGCGGTGGCACTGGAAGAAATGGACGGGCTGCTTTTAACCGGCGGCTCCGACATCGCTCCGGAATTTTTGCGACAAGAGATCGTCGATCCAAGCGTGCTGGATAAAGATGTCGATCTTGCGCGGGATCGCTGGGAGTTCGAGGCCATCGCAAAAATTCTCACGCGTGGTCGGCCGATTCTTGCGATTTGCAAGGGCCTCCAGGTTTTCAACGTCGCACTTGGCGGCACGCTCAAGCTCGACATTAAAGGCCACAATTTATCCGAGCAAAAAGATCACGATGTCCAACCGCTGCGCAACGACCGTGCCGCTCGGCACCGCTTCGCGCAAGTAAACAGTTCGCACCATCAGGCGATCGATCGGTTGGCGGACGGTTGCGAAGTCGAAGCCTGGTGCGCGACCGACGATATCATCGAGCAGATCCGGTTGCGCGATTATCCATTTGCGCTCGCCGTGCAATATCATCCTGAGCGCGGTAAGATTTACGATGCGTTATTTGATGATTTCTTCTCGCGCGTCCGAGAATTCGCTAAATCGCTAAATCGTTCAATCGCTCAATAAAACGATGTCCACGCCGCAAAACACTATCGCGATCGTTTACGATTACGATCAAACGCTCAGCCCGAGTTACATGCAGGACGAGGTGGTCTTTCCCGCTTTCGGCATTAACGGAGAAAGTTTTTGGCGGCGCTGCACCGATCTCGTGCGCGAGAACGGCTACGACAACGAGCTCGCTTACATGAAAGTGCTGCTCGACACGCTCGGGATGGATCGCCCCACGAACACCGAATTAAAAAAGTTGGGCGCGAAGTTAAATTTTTACAAAGGCCTGCCGGAAATGTTTGAGGAATTTCGAGAAGACCTCCTCAACGAAGAGCAGATCGCTCATGGCATTACGGTCGAACATTATATTATCTCATCCGGGCTGAAGGTGTTGCTCGACGGAAGCCGTTTGCAGCCTTACGTGCGCGCGATTTTCGGGTGCGAATTTGCCGAGGACGACGAGGGCCGGATCACTTTTCCCAAGCGCGTGATCAGTCACACGCAGAAAACGCAGTTTCTGTTTCGAATCAACAAGGGCCTGCTCGACATGTCGCAGGACGTGAACGATCACATGGACGCAGACATTCGGCCCATCCCATTTCCGAACATGATCTACGTTGGCGACGGGCCGACCGACGTTCCCTGCTTCACCGTGATGAAGAAAAACGGCGGGCAAGCCATTGCGGTTTATAATCCGGACGATCCGCAGCGTGCTGGTTTTCGAAAATGTTATCAGCTCTCCACTCACGCCGATCGCGTCAAACACATCGCGCCTTCCGATTACCGAAAGAACACGCACCTGCGCATGCTCCTCGAGCAAATGGTGGAAGAAATCGCCAACCGGATCGTCGAACAACGCAAAGCCGCGATTGAGACCGGCACCGTTCGCGCGCCGAAGCACTGAGATGTAGCAGCGGCTCTCCGAGCCGCTCTGCGCGCGGCCACGCTTTTACGAGCGCGCCTCAGAGAGGTGCGGCTACATCTTCGCGCCGGTGATTGATTGACTCGCTTCCCGCTCGTCAACGCTGTCGCGCTGTCGTCTACGTCGCTCGGCTCCCGCCGGCTCCGTTGTCGATCTTTCATTCGCCGCGATAAACGCAGCGTGCGGTCGGTGTTTCGTGCACGACGATTTCGCAAAGGCCGCGGCATTGCGGCTGCAATTTTTGCCAGAACCACATCGCCATCTTTTCAATCGTCGGATTTTCCAGGCCTTCAATCTCGTTCAAATAAGAATGGTCCAGCATGTCGATGAGCGGTTTCATCGCCGCACCGATCTCAGCGTGGTCATAAACCCAGCCGCTCGTTAGATCGACATCGCCTTCCACCGAAACCTCGATCTTGAAACTGTGTCCGTGCATCCTGCGGCACTTATGACCTTCTGG
>DMCG01000197.1 GCA_003445855.1 Spartobacteria bacterium
GATATCGCCGGCCTGGTCAAAGGGGCGAGCGCGGGCGAAGGGCTCGGCAATCAATTCCTCCATCACATTCGCGAGGTCGATGCAATCATCCAGGTCGTGCGATGTTTCGAAAACAGCGACATTCATCATGTCAGCGCAACGATCGATCCAATTCGCGATATCGAAGTGATCAACACCGAGCTGGTGCTGGCCGATTTGGCGTCGCTTCAGAAACGGCGCGATCGGTTGCAGAAGGAAGTTCGAGCCGGCGACAAAACGGCGAAAGTTGAAAACGCGATCATCGAAAAATTATTGCCGCATCTCGATGCTGGGAAACCGGCCATGACCGCGAAATTAACTCCCGAGGAAAAGACAGTCGCGCACGGATTTTTTTTGCTCACGTCGAAGCCGACGATTTTCGCGTGTAACGTGGCGGAATCGGACCTCTCCGCGATTTCCTCAGGCAAGATCGACAATCCCGCGGCCAACCGCGTCAAAGCGGTCGAAGATTATGCGCGACATCATTTCGCGACCGAAGCGGTGGTCATCAGTGCGCAAATCGAAAGCGAACTTGTCGATCTTGGCGAAAATGAAGCGCAGGAATATTTGCGCGGACTCGGGGTGGAAGATAGCGGTGTGCACGCGCTCATTCGCGCCGTGTATCACTTGCTCGGCTTGCGCACGTTCCTGACCACGGGCGAGAAAGAAACGCGCGCCTGGACCATTCACGCCGGCGAAAAAGCGGCCAGCGCCGCCGGAGTTATTCATTCGGATTTCGAACGCGGCTTTATCGCAGCGGAAACGATTTATTACGACGACCTCGTCGCGCTCGGTTCCATCGCGAAAGCGCGCGAAGCGGGCAAACTGCGCATCGAAGGAAAAGTTTACGAAGTGCGCGACGGCGACGTGATTTTCTTTCGCTTCAACGTGTGAGCCGCGGCCCTATGGGCCGTCTCCAAACGCTCGCTGAAAACAACCGGCCACAGGCCGGTGGCTACATCAACTGGCTCACGCCGCGTAGAGAATCCGGCCGCACTGCTCGCAGCTCACGATCTCTTTCCCGGCTCTTACCCGCGCGGCCGTGGCCGTGGTCACTTTCATATGACAACCGGTGCAAACTTCGTGTTCGAGCGCGACGACAACCGCGTCGCCCTTGCTCGCGAAAAGGCGCTCGAAACGGCTCAACAAATCCTCGTCGATCTTGCCGGCGAGCTCGGCGCGTTCCCTGGTCAAATCTTCCAGCCGCGATTCCAGAGTTTTCGATTTTGCTTCGAGGTCTGTCATTTGTCGCGAGATCGATTCTTTTGTCGTCGCGGCCTTCTTTTCATCCGCGCCGAGCTCGGCCTTCAGTTTGTCGACTTGTTCCATCAGTTCGAGTTCTTCGTCCTCGATCTTGCGGATTTCATTTTCGTAACGCTCAATCTCATGGCCCATCGCCTGAAATTCATCGTTCTTGCGGGTTTGATATTGCTGGGTCTTGAGACGCGCGATGCTCTCAGCCCGCGTCCCGACGTCGAGCTCCAGCCTCTTGCGATCGATCTCGACCTGTCGCGCTTTTTGCTTGAGTGCTTCCACGCTCGCCGCGCTTGCCGCCAGCTGCGCTTCAAGATTGTTCTTTTGCAGCGGCAAAGTTTTTATCTCTGTTTCGATCTGCTTGATCTTTTGTTGTCGATCTTGAAGAACGAGCAGTTGTTCCAGTTCCGCATGCACGGGCCTCGAAGTTATTGGTTCGGCCGATTTCCGTCAATCGCGCTACGATAATAAGCAGAAGCTGCTTGCACTTTGACGGTGTTTTTGAAAGCTCTTTACGAATGGCGACTGTCGATACCGCAAACCCGCCAGGCGAATACCCCGATATTGTTGGCGCCCGGCCCACGAATCCGCTGGCGGCCGCTTTTAAGCCCTACGTGCCGGCATCTGTCCGCATGCCCGAGCTCACGCCCCTGCCTTTGATCATCGGAACGCTGCTCGGAATAATCTTTGGCGCGTCGTCGCTTTATCTCGTTCTCAAGGTTGGATTGACCGTGAGCGCTTCGATTCCGGTCGCCGTGATTTCGATTACAATCTTTCGCCTGCTTTCGAAATTTGGCCTGCGCGACGCGAATATATTACAGAACAACATCGTGCAAACCGCGGGTTCGGCTGGCGAATCGATCGCGTTCGGTCTCGGCGTCACCATGCCGGCCATCATGATCCTCGGGTTCGATCTGGAGATCACGCGCGTCATGCTGGTGGCGGTTCTCGGCGGATTGCTTGGCATTCTCATGATGATTCCGCTGCGCCGCGCACTAATTGTCGATCAACACGGACTGCTCAAATATCCCGAGGGCACTGCTTGCGCCGAAGTTCTCAAAGCCGCGGCCTCGAAAGAATCGATCGAAGCAACGGACCAAACGCAGACAACCACAAATGCGGCGATCGTAAATGAAGAAGCCGCTGGTGGCGGCAAAGTAATCTTCTCCGGGTTCGGAATTGGCTTCCTTTATCAAGCGGCCATGGGCGCGTTCAGAATGTGGAAGGACACGCCGCAGAAAATTTTCGCCGCGCCGTTTAAAGCCGGATCAATCGCCGCGGAAATTTCGCCCGCGTTGCTCGGCGTCGGTTACATCATCGGCCCGCGCATCGCCTCCATCATGTGCGGGGGCGGCGTGCTGGCTTATCTCGTTTTGATTCCAGCGATCAAATTTTTTGGCGAGCACACCACGACCGCGATCGCGCCGGGAACAATTCCGATCAGCCAAATGGGGCCGAACGAGATTCGCAGCGCCTATATTCTTTACATCGGCGCGGGCGCCGTCGCAGCCGGCGGCATCATCAGCCTGTTTCGTTCGCTACCGATCATCTGGCACGGATTAAAAGGCGGACTGACGGACTTGCGCGGCGGGCGCGGTCCACGCGAACACGCGCCGCGCACGGATCAGGACCTATCCATGCGAATTGTCATCGGCGGATGTCTCGCGCTCATCGCAATCATCATGGCGGCCCCGCAATTGAATCTGCGGTGGAACCTGCTTGGCGCGTTTTTGATTGTCGCATTTGGATTTTTGTTCGTGACGGTTTCGTCACGATTAACCGGCGAGATCGGATCGTCATCCAATCCGATTTCGGGAATGACCGTGGCGACGTTGCTCCTTACCTGTCTGATCTTCCTGATCGTCGGCTGGACCGGGCCGCGCTATTTCGTAACTGCGCTCTCGATCGGTGGCATTGTTTGCATTGCCGCCGCGAACGGCGGCACCACCTCACAGGACTTGAAGACGGGATTTCTGGTTGGATCGACACCGAAATTTCAGCAGATCGCCATCCTCGCGGGCGCGCTCGCTTCTGCGCTCGTACTCGGTCCAATTCTGCTGAAATTGAACGACGCTTCCACTGTGTATGTGCCTGCGACTACCGCCGAGTCCAATTTGCGCGCGCCAGCCGAAGAACTTGGTCGGACGGAAAAATTGCAAGGGCCGCAAGCGTCATCGGATCAAAACACCTATCGCGTTTGGCAGCGGCTAGATCCCGCAGGCGGTCCCGCTCAGCGCTATTTGGCAAATGATCAAGGTGTTCCCGTGTACCTTGTCGATCCTGGAATCAACGGTACGCACAAGACGCGTCCGGACGGATCGGCTGTGGTGAAATTCGACGCGCCGAAAGCGACCCTGATGTCGTACATCATCAAGGGAATTCTCAGCCGCAAACTTCCGTGGGCGCTTGTTTTGCTCGGCGTCATGATCTCGATCGTGCTGGAGATGAGCGGGATTCCGTCGCTCGCCTTCGCCGTCGGCGTTTATCTCCCGCTCTCCTCCTCCAGCCCGATTTTCATCGGTGGAATGATGCGCTTGCTCGTCGATCGTTATTTGCGAGTAAAATTCCGGCACAAAAATTTGTCGGAGATCGAATTGACCGCGGAAGGCGACAAAAGTCCCGGCGTATTGCTTGCCTCCGGTTACATCGCCGGTGGCGCCCTCGCTGGAATCGTGATCGCGTTCATGGCCGGGGTGCCGAGCCTTGTCGATGTAAGCAAACGAATCGAAGACTGGTCCACCGCGAACAATCCATTCTTCAACGGCGCGCACTCGGATCTGCTCGCCACAATTCCCTTTATTCTTCTGTCGGTTCTTCTTTACCTCGTCGGCCGCGACCTCCTTCTCGTAGCGCGGCCGAGCAGATCGAAGGTTTAATACATTCCGAATCCCGCGGCCTGAATTAGCCCCGCCGGAACCTCGGTTTGAAGCGAAAATGTGCCATTCAGGCATGGAATTGGCTGCGTTTACTGGGGTATGCGCATTTTAATCGTCGATGACGACAAAGTCTTTGCCGGGGAATTAGCCCAGCTTGTCGGCGTTTGCCAGCACGAGGTCGTGGACGTCGTGTCCTCAGGCTTGGAGGCGATCCGGTCGTATCAACAAAACAAACCTGACCTCGTGCTGATGGATTTCGGCATGGAGAAGCTGAACGGTCTCACAGCCTGCCGCAACATCCTCAGTAAAGATCCCGCCGGTCGCGTCGTTTTCCTTTCGGGGATTGCTTCTGCAATGGATTTGTCCCCGAATTATTCCGGCGCGATAGCGGTCTTGTCAAAGCCGATCGCTTTCCAGCAATTGAAAGAAATGTTAGACAGGTTGGCTGAGACTACGGCGAATAACTTTCAGATCGTGTTGTCGTGTTGAAAAGCGAATCGACGGAGGTGCTCTAATCGAGCGAGAGAATTTTTATCGACCTCCGCGAGGTCAGTTTCCATGAGGTTCCACCCAGCGGCAGCGACATCGACTGTCATGGCTCACGAAGTGGAAGAATGGGATCGTGTCTAAGCATTTAACATCTCAATACATCTCGACGGGCGAGCGTTTGCCGTCCTCGGGGCTGCGGATGGCTGCGCGTTCCTCACCGAGAACGGCGACACGCAGGTCCCAGATTTCATTGTCGATCTTGCGAAAGGCGGCTTCGGAAAATTCGTGGGGCGGCGCGAGCTTTTTCTTGAAGCGCGCAACGCTGGCGAGAGCGCGATTGATTTGGTCACGCGGCAAGGTACCAAGAATCCGGTGGACCTGTTCGATTGCGGGAATGCGATGGCAGATCAACGCGAGATCGTTTCCAGCGGCGATGGCGAGACGAATTGTTTCTTCAAGGCCGTACTCATTCAAGATCGCGCCCATGTCGAGATCATCGGTCATGATTAAACCCTCGAAGCCCATTTCTTCGCAAAGCAACTGCGTCACGACGCGACGCGATAATGTCGCCGGAGTTTTTTTTGGCTCGAAGCATGGATACCAGCCGTGGCAGGTCATCATGCTATCGACGCAATTCGTCGGACGGCCCGGAGAGTCGTCCCTACCTGTAAATTCTCGGAAGACGGCGAGTTCTTCGCGATCGAGTTCCGCACGTGTACGATTAATCGTCGGGAGTTCATGGTGCGCATCGCGCGTCGCCGCGGAATAACCGGGGAAATGTTTGCCGCAACTGGCGATTCCCTGCTTGCGCATGGCGTCATTGAATACGCTGGCGTTGCGAACGACTTGCTCGACCGTCTTTCCGTAACAGCGACCGCGCAACGAGTTGTCCGCGTCGTCATCGAATGAAATGTCGAGCACTGGGCAAAGATCGAGGTTGAATCCAAAGAGTCGCAGCAAACGTCCGGTGACATCGCCATGCCGGCGGATAAGATCGACATCGTCCTTGTCGCGCAACTGCTGCGCATTGGGAGGCTCGTTGCCGATCAAACGTAATCGTGAGACGCGGCCACCCTCCTGATCGATGGTGATGATTGGCTCGATCTTGCTCAAATTGCGCAGATCGTCGATCAGTTTGCGCAATTGCGCCGGACCCTCGATGTTGCGCGCGAACAGAATGAAACCGCCGGGCTGCACTCGCCGAAATAATTTCTCAGTTTCGGCGTCGAGTTCTTTGCCTGGGACTCCGGTGAGGATGAGTTGACCGAGTGAATCGCTCTTCATAACTTCCGCAACTTAGATGTCGATCTTCGGGCCGGAAAACAAAAAACATTTTGCACTCGCGATAATTTTCCTGGTTGGCGCGGCGAATGCCCGTGCGACCGTCGAACTGGGCATCGATGTTCTCGAACAAAGCAACTACGCAATGCTGCGCGGTAAACGCGTCGGGTTGATCACGAACCAGACCAGCATCGATTCGCATGGCAACCGGACGCGCGTTCTGCTGCGTGAACATTGCGATCTCGTCGCACTTTACACGCCCGAGCATGGCCTCGATGGCAAGGAGAAGGCGGGCCGCTACGTGAAGTCGCGTCGCGATCCCGTGACCGGTTTGACTGCCTACTCGCTTTACGGGCCAACGCGAAAACCGACACCGTCGATGTTGCGCGGTGTGGACGTGCTCGTGTTCGATATCCAAGACATCGGTTGTCGATCTTACACTTACATCAGCACGATGGGGAAATGCATGGAAGCCGCGGCCGAGAACCATGTCGAGTTCGTCGTGCTCGACCGGCCAAATCCGCTCGGCGGTCTGCGCGTGGAAGGCCCGACGGTGGAACGGCCCTGGATTTCTTTTGTCAGCCAATTTCCGATCCCCTACGTGCATGGAATGACGATCGGCGAGCTCGCGCAGATGATTAACGCGAAGGGCTGGATCGGTGGGCGCTGCAATTTGACGGTCGTGCCGATACGCGGATGGGCGCGCAACCTTACCTGGGCCGACACTGGGCTGCGCTGGGTTCCAACGTCGCCAAACATTCCGCGCGGAAGCTCGCCTCTTTACTATGTCGCCACAGGAATGGTAGGTGAGCTGAGCGGGCCGGAGACAGGCATCGGCGGTTATGCGCCGTTTGAGATGATTTCGGCGAAGTGGGTGAACGCTGAGAGATTTACCCGCTATTTGCAGTCGCTCGACATGCCCGGCGTATCCTTTCAGGAATTTCAGCGCGGACGTCAGCAGGGCAGCCTGCTGCGGATCGATCCGAAAGCGCCCGCGGATCTGACCGCATTGGGAGTTTATATGCTGGCCGAACTAAACCGAAGCTCCGATGCCGCTCTGTTTCGACGAACCAGCCGGAGCAAGCTCGACATCTTCTTCAAAGTTTACGGCAGCTCTTCGATTCGATCGCAAATCGAACGCGGCGTTTCGCCCGAAAGCATCGTCGCTGGATGGAAGCAAAACGTGGCGAATTTTCGCCAGGCGCGAGCTGTCTTTCTTCTTTACTAAAATTGAACTGCGTGACAAAGCGGCTGTTATGTTGAGCGAAGCCAAACATTTCTCGATCTTTCCCGGAGCGTTTTTGAGAGACCCTTCGCGGCGCTCAGGATGATAACGGGCAAAAAGATCGGAATCTACGGCGGCACGTTCGATCCAATTCATCATGCGCATTTGATCCTCGCCCGCGACGCGCGCGAAATGCTCGGCTTGGAAAAGTTGATTTTTGTTCCGGCCGCAACCTCGCCGCACAAAGATTCTCCAGCGGCAAGCGCGGAAATGCGATTGTCGATATTACGAGCGGCGATTGAAGGCGAAACCGGGTTCGCGGTGGACGATTGCGAGCTACGCCGAGCACCGCCCTCCTACACGATCGACACGGTTGAAGAGATCCAGCAACGCGAAGCCGGCTCGGAGATTTTTTATCTTATCGGTGAGGATAACGTGGCCGCGCTGGCAAGCTGGCACCGATTCGAGCGGCTGCAAAACATGGTCCGTTTTGTTGTGCTCGACCGCACCGGGGCGCAAACAAATCATCCTTATGAAGTCGTGCATCGTAAGATCGACATCTCCGCCACGGACATCAGAAAGAGGATTGCTTCGGGTCGATCGATTCGCTATCTCGTACCGCCGGCTGTGGAAGAGATCATTCGGCGGAATAATCTTTACCGGGAGCCAGTGAAATAACCGCGCAAAACTTAGCGAAGACTTGCGCTGAACTCGCCTCGAACAAAAAGGCGGAAGACATCGTTGTCCTCGATCTGCGCGGGATCTCGACGTTCACCGACTTTTTTGTGATCTGCTCAGCCACGTCCGAGCCGCAGCTGAAAGCGATCGCGGGTGAAATTGAAACGCAACTGAAAGAGGAGCACGCGACGCGACCGGTGGCGATTGACGGATTTCCCGCCAGCCAATGGATCGTGCTCGATTATCTGCAAGTGGTGGTGCACGTTTTTCATCGAGACAAGCGCGCTTTCTACAGCTTGGAAGATTTGTGGGGCGACGCCCCGCGGATCGAGTGGGAGTCAGCAAAAGTGGCATCGGCTTCCAGCCGATGAGTAACTACAAACACGGGCAGGATGCCCGTGCCACGGTTGTCGATCTAATTATCGGGGCGATGCCGATGGCTGCGGAGTCGCGCCGCCTTGCGACGGCTGAATCCCGACAAGCTCGACTTCGAAAATCAAAGTCGAGTTCGGGCCGATGTCCGCACCCATCGCCCGCTCTCCGTAGGCCAGGCTCGCGGGAATGAACAGCTGATATTTCGAACCCACTTTCATCATCTGAAGCGCTTCCGTCCAGCCCTTGATCACCCCTGTGACCGGGAAGGTGGCGGGCTGGCCGCGCTTGTACGAACTGTCGAATTCCGTTCCGTCAATGAGCGTTCCTCGATAGTTTGCCACCACCGTGTCAGTTTCTTTCGGCTGGGCGCCAGTGCCTTCCTTGATGACCTTGTACTGCAAACCGCTGGCCGTTGTCTTCACGCCTTCTTTCTTTTTGTTCTCGGCGAGGAATTTTTCACCGTCCGCCCCATTTTTCACACCCGCCGCTTTTTGCTTGTCGATCATCTCTTTTTCAAATGCTGTCATCGTTTCTTTCACTTGCTCTTCGGTCATCTGAGGTTTCCCCGCAAGCGCGTCTTTCACGCCAAGAGCAAATGTATCAGGATTAATTGAGACGTTCTGCTTTTTGAGATTGAAGCCAATATTAAGACCGATGCTATAGCTGACCTTGTCCTTTGTATCTTTGAGCGGTGGCGACTTGTCCTGCCCGAAAACAGATCCAGCAAGCGAAAGCACGGCCAGAGAAATAATAAAACGTTTCATATAAGTGGATTCCCCATGCGTTTGCGCTTTAAAATGACCAGCGCAGAAAGATGCATGCTAATGGATAAAGCTTACCCGTCAAGGAAACAGAAGCACTGCGCTCGCTTTTCGGTCTCGTTTC
>DMCG01000149.1:0-1044 GCA_003445855.1 Spartobacteria bacterium
TTTCGCCGCGATTGCCGGGCCGGGGCCGCTTGTCGGTCCGGTGCTGGCGGCGCAATTTGGTTTTCTTCCGGGAACGTTGTGGATCTTGATCGGCGCCACGCTCGGCGGCGCGGTGCACGACATGATCATCTTGTTCGCGTCCGTGCGGCGCGGCGGCAAGACGTTAGGCCAGATCGTGAAGGAGGAAATTGGGCCGGGCGTGGGCGTGCTCGCGCTCATCAGCGTGCTCGCGATCATGATTATTCTTTTGGCCGTTCTCGCGCTCGTGGTCGTGCAAGCGCTGGCGAAAAGTCCATGGGGCGTATTTACGATTGCCATGACAATTCCGATCGCGCTGATCATGGGAGCGGGACTGCGCAGCGGAAAATTCAATGTCACGTGGATCACTGCATTTGGATTGGCCGGGCTGGTGTTTGCAGTCTGGGGCGGGCAATTTCTTGCGCAATTTCCGGCGATCGAAGTTTGGTTTCGCCACGATCAGAAATGGATCGCCTGGGCGATCATGATTTACGGGTTGGCCGCGTCGATTCTTCCAGTCTGGATGCTGCTCACACCGCGCGATTATCTGAGCACATTTTTGAAACTGGGAACGGTGGCGGCACTGGCGGTTGCCGTGGTTTTGCTGCGTCCAACGTTGTTGATGCCGTCGATCTCGCGCTTTGTCGATGGAAGTGGACTGGTATTTGCCGGGCCGGTGTTTCCCTTTGTTTTCATCACGATCGCTTGCGGCGCGGTCTCCGGTTTTCATTCGCTGATCGCTTCCGGCACGACACCAAAGATGCTCGGGCGGGAGTCGCGCATTCGTGACATCGGCTATGGCGCGATGATCACGGAGATGATGGTGGCATTGATGGCGTTGATCGCGGCATGCGTTTTGCAGCCGGGCGAATATTTCGCGATCAACGCGAAAGGAACCCCGAGCGAAGTGGTCGCGAAAGTGTCGGCAGCGGGATTTCCGGTGACGGAAGAGCAGATGTCGATCTTAGCGCAGAATCTCGGCGAGACGACGATGTTCAATCGCGCGGGCGGCGCGCCAACGTTCGC
>DMCG01000149.1:1346-3152 GCA_003445855.1 Spartobacteria bacterium
CACTTCGCGATCATGTTCGAGGCGCTGTTTATTTTGACGACGATCGATGCCGGCACGCGCGTCGGCCGATTCTTATTGCAAGACTTGCTGGGCAATGTGTGGCGACCGCTCGGCAATACGCGTTCATGGAGCGCGAACTTCCTTGCCAGCGTGGTGCTCGTGGCCGCGTGGGGCTGGTTTTTGTATCAGGGCGTAATCGATCCACTCGGCGGAATCAACAGCCTTTGGCCGTTGTTCGGCCTGGCGAATCAACTGCTCTCGGTCATCGCGCTTTGTTTGGGCACGACGCTGCTAATCAAAATGCGGAAAACGAAATATCTTTTCGTCACGCTCGTGCCGCTCTGTTTCATGTGCGCGGTCACGTTTTCCGCAGGCTACCTAAAAATTTTCTCGGTCGATCCAAAACTCGGTTTCCTGAGTGGCGCGCAATCGTTGACCGAACAAGCCGGCGCGCTGGCCGATCCCCACAAAGCAGCCGAATTAATTCGACAAGCATCCGTCTGGCGATTCGACGCCTTGATGGCGGCTTCGTTTCTCTTGCTCGTGCTCCTGATCGTGCTCGGCTCAGCGATTCAATGGTGGCAACTCGTGCGCGGCACCAAGCCGGTCGTGCTACGCGAAAGCGAATTCGTCCAGATTTCTCAGCTCGAAGCAGCCCGCTCGTAGGGAGAAAAGGGACCGTGAGCGTCGTCAGTGGTGTAGCGGCAGGAATGCATTCTCAAATACGTAGTCGGCTACGTGCTCGCCTTGCGTGATCCCTTCCGTCTTGTCGAACGACCAGTGGATGCCGAGATAAATTCGACTCTGGCCGTTTTCTTCCTCGGCTTGCGAGAGTGAGGAAAAACTGCGCGGCATGTACGGACGGACGTTGCCACCATTGTCTCGTGTGGTCCCGTTAAATTCGTCGGAAACGAAGGTGAATGCGACGGCGTCGGTTCCAAAGAAGCGCCGTAAAGTTTGAAACAGCGCGCCTCCGAATCCAGCATGCCCCGACGGATATGCTGGAAATGGCGGCGTAAAATTTGGACCGGTGAGATTACTCGCGGGTGCACCGAGCGGGGTGAAGGTCGGGTCTCCTATTGTCGCGGCATTGCCGTCGCCGGCGCCAGTCGGTCCGGTTCCCGGGTCGGATTCGCGGATGCCGGTGATCGGGCGCCAGAAATCGTAATAATATTTCGATTCCCAGACCGACATGCCCGTGTCTGCCATCGCGGTGTTCACCAGCGCCAGCAGCCGTGCAAGATCGACAACGCTCAAATTCTTTTGGTCGGCGATTTGCACGGTGATTTGATTGTAAAGTCGCGGCGGTGCGCACAGACTGGGCGTTCCGTCGTAGGCCCAAAACGTGCCGATAAACGTTTGCTCGGGCGTGCGTGTCGTCGGCGTTACGATACCGTCGCCCCCGATCTGCTTTACTTCGTTGTAGGCAGTGGTGTATTCGGCGCTTGTCATTGCGGGCGGAGGCGGGACCCGAAACTGATCGGTGGATTGGATAACGAACGGCTTGCACTCGCCCCAGTGCGCGCCGAGTGCGAGCGGGATCAAGCTGATCGGATCTTGACGCCAATGACCGGGGAGGTCGCTGGTGAAATAATCGATGCCGAGGAGAGGTTCCGGCACCTGTGAGCCATCATTGACTCGCATGGCGAGAATCGCGGCGGCGGCCTGCTGGCCGAGATCAATGCCATTTGCTTTTGCATTTTTATTTTTGACTTGAAGTAGATCATCGGCCAGCCAGGTATCGAAACTTGCCGCCTGCGATGGGTAGAGCGCGACCAACGTATCATGCGCGGCCTGGGCAACAGC
>DMCG01000139.1:0-2147 GCA_003445855.1 Spartobacteria bacterium
ATCAAAGCGCCAATCGCGGTGTAGTGCTAGGGAGCGCAGGCTGCCAGCCTGCAGCATTCGGCCGCCGCGCCGAATGCAGTTTTGCGCAAAGCGCAAAACCTTTTCGGATTGCTGCACAGCGTGAGACCAAAGTTCGGTTCGCGGCAAGCTGCCGCGAACTACAGGCCAGCGGCCTGTGCTCCCCAGAAACAGAAGAAGCCCCGCATCCACGTTCGAGACTTTTTTCTGTCGGGCGGGTTCAACTATCCGTGAGGACAGTCGTCTGCGGCATTAGGTTTTTTGCTCTTTTCGCGCTTTCCTCGCTTCGCGCCCAAACCGCGGTTGAAATCGATCTGCAGGAGCAAGCCGCCTATCTAATCCGGGACGGCCGCGTGGTTCTTTCGACCCCGATTGCCAGCGGCCGTTATGGTCATCTCACGCCGGCTGGCTCGTTCAAAATCATCGAGAAAGAGCGCAATCATTACTCGTCGATGTACGGAAAGATCGTCGATGCGCGCGGCAGCACCATTGTAGCCGACGCGGATGCGGACATTCCGGTCCCGCCCGGCGGTAAATTCGTTCCCGCGCCGATGCGCTATTTCATGCGGTTCAGCGGCGCGAATGGAATGCACGCCGGATATTTGCCGGGTTATCCGGCGTCACACGGTTGCGTCCGGTTGCCGGAAGAAAACGCGATCGCATTTTTCAACGCGATCGATGTTGGTACGCCGGTGACCGTCTTTGGCCGGACGCCGCGCGGTCGTTATTCGGAGGAATCGCAATGGATGCCGAGACGGCGCAGCCCGTTCATGGATCCGCGCTCGGCGACGCCGTGGTGGTGGCGCTAGATATCAGCGGTTCGCGCTGGCCGTCTTGGGACCGCGGGAAAGATCGACAAGATCAGAGAGAATATTCAAGGTCTCGTCGCGCTTCGGATCGATGGCGGGTTCCTTGGTATCGTCCTCGTCGCCGCCGCCGATTAAATCCGAATCGGCATCTGGGGCGGCTTCGGGCGCAACCTTTGCTGAAACTCCGCCTTTCTTCGCGGCGGCCATTTTTCCCGGAAACATGATCAGCTGAAGGTTGGGTTTGTCGACCGTGTCGAGCGTGAGGCGATAGATGCGCGGCTCTTCCTGGTTGCTCGCCAAACGCTCTTTCGCGCGCGTTTCTTTTCGGACCTTGTCGTCCGCGATTTCCTTGCGCCGCACATCTTCGTTGAGCGAGATCCGGTTATCATTGAGCTTTTGACGCAACCGCTCCACATTTTCCATGACGTAATGAAACTCGGTGGTGTTCTGAACACGCTCCGCTGAACGCCGCTTCAATTGATCGAGGAAGAGCGAATGTGTATCGGACCATTTCGTGTATTTCGCCATCGACACCTCATCGTAGGGCAGGCAGTTCTTGAGCGCACCTTCTCCAAGCTCAGGCAAATCGCTCAAACTCGGCAACACGATGTCGGAGGCGACGCCGTGGAGCTGCGTCGAGCCGCCGGCGACGCGATAAAATTTCTGGATGGTCAACTTGAGCGCGCCGTCATCCTGGGAACGGCTTCCGAGCAACGAAGTAAATCGTCCGATCTCAAGGATCGTTTGCACCGTGCCTTTTCCAAACGTGTTCTTGTCGCCGACGATGACCCCGCGTCCATAATCCTGCAGCGCCGCCGCAAAAATTTCGCTGGCCGACGCGCTTTGCCGGCTGGTCAGGACCACAAGCGGCCCGGCATAAGCAATGCCCGGATCGGGATCGCTCGAGATCACGATGTTGCCGTTCGAGCCTTTCGTTTGCACGATGGGTCCAGACTTCAAAAACAGCCCAGTGAGCGAAATCGCTTCCTCGAGTGAGCCTCCGCCATTGCGCCGAAGATCGACAACCAGTCCGGAAATGTTTTCCTTCTTCAGCCGCTTGAGCAGCGCCAGCACATCGCGCGTGGTGCTCTTCTGGTGCCGGTCCATGTCCGCATAAAACGACGGCAGCGTGATCCAGCCGAGTTTCACCGGATTGCCGCTCTCATCCTTCTTGATGATGATGTCCGCGCGCGCTTCCTGATCTTTCAATTTAATTTCATCCCGCACCAGCTCGACACTCTTGCGACGGGAAGGATCGGCGGCATCCGCGGGAATAACGAGCAGACGCACATGCGTGCCTTTTTTGCCGCGGATCATCTC
>DMCG01000139.1:2430-2741 GCA_003445855.1 Spartobacteria bacterium
ACTACTTTGTCCAGCCGCATCTCGCGAACATCGACATAGTCAATTAAGCCCTGCGCCACGGCCGTAATTCGGTCGCCCACTTTCAACCGTCCATCTACCTGCGCGGGACCGCCCGGAACCAGGCTCTCGATTTTCGCATAGCCATCTTCGGTGCGAAGCATGGCGCCAATTCCCACGAGGGAGAGGCCCATGTTGATGCTGAAATTTTTCAAGTCGGCTTTGCTCAAATATTCCGAGTGCGGATCGTAGGTTTGCGCGAGCGCATCGAGATAGAGCTTCACCTGCTCGTTCTTATCTTCCTCGTGCACCGT
>DMCG01000139.1:3056-3682 GCA_003445855.1 Spartobacteria bacterium
GCGGCCGCGCCAAAGTTGGTCGGCTTCCGCGTCATCTTTCGGCCAGGGCGCTTTTTGGCGGCTGAGCTCAATCGTCGCGTCGGCTTTAAAATCCACCGGCTGCTTGAGCAACTCCTTCACCTTGGCCACGCGCTGGTCCACGCGCTTCGCGTAGAGATCGTAAATTTCGTAGGCCGGTTTCAAATTGCCGAGAAGAACGTCGTCGTCGATCGCGTCCCCATATTTGGTATTGAGCGCATCGATATCTTGCTGCGTGAAAAAAAGATGACTGTAATCGAGCAGCTCCAGATAAGTCTGGAGGAATTTTCTCGATACTTCATCGTTGAGCGGCTGATGCGTGTAATGGCCTTCCTCAAGCAGCCGGCCGACCGAGACGCAGATTTGTTCGGCATCCGACTTCGCCTGAAGCGGCTGGGGTGCGGCGGTACTGAAGAAAATTAGGGCTGGAACCGCCAGCAATAGACCAAAACGTGATTTCATTGAGAAAAGAGGTTTGCCACGTTCGCAGAATTCAGCGTGAAACGCAAGACAACTGGGCAAGATCGACATGCAGGAGTTGAGACAACCGGCGCGCAGTAACATTCAAAAAAGCGAAAGGAAATTCTGTGGTCAGATGCAGCTTCCAT
>DMCG01000168.1 GCA_003445855.1 Spartobacteria bacterium
CTGATCGCCGAAACAAGTCCGATACAAATGACCGCGCCGACAATGCGGCCGCCCTCTGCACCAAAAATATGTTTTCCGGCAATCAAGCCGACTTCGAGTTGGCCGGTTAATTCTTGTCTCGGCGTCGTAATGAGAAAAATCGCATTCAAGAAAACGTAAATTGCGATCACGACAACCGTGCCAGCAAGAAGCGAGCGCGGGACATTTTTCTCCGGCCTTTTGATTTCGCCGATGATGTAGGCGGCCGCGTTCCAGCCGGAGTAGGAATACATGACGTAAACCAGCGCCACTGCGAATGGCGCGCCAAAGATCGACATCATATCACCGCGCCCGGGCAGAAAGCCGATCGGTTCCTTCGCTTGAACAGAAAATCCGGCGCCGATAAGCGCGGTGATCAGAAGCAACTTCAACACCGTCCAAAGATTTTGGAATGCGCTGCCCACGCGCAAATTCCCAAGATGAAAAAGCGCGACCAGCCAGACGACGGCAAATGATAGAAAGACCGGCGAACCAAAATCGAAGACGCCGTGAAAATATTTACCAAACGCCATCGCAGCGAGCGCGATTGGCGCGGCGAAGCCGATCGTGGCGGAAACAACGCCGGCCATAAAACCGATGGCCGGGTGGTAGATTTTTGAAAGGAAATGATATTCGCCGCCGGAACGCGGCAGGGCGGCGCTTAATTCGCCATAGCAAAGGGCGCCGCAAAGCGCGGCGATTCCGCCGACGACCCACAACATAAGCAGCGCGAAACCGGAATGAATATCGGGCAGCTGAAAACCCAGGCTCGTGAAAATGCCGGTGCCGATGATGTTCGCGACTACGATCGCGCAGGCGGTGAAAAAACCGATCGTGCGACGCTGTGCTGGCGGTTGCGGCGGAGCCTGGAGCGTGGCCGTTTTCATTGTTGGATCGACAATTGCATTCGCCGGCATGATTGGCTAACGGGCTCGAAGGCGCGCGGTTTATGTTGATGGAAGCGTGTTCGTCGTTGAAGAGCGTGAAATCTGTTAGGTCACTGAACCGGATCAAACGCGTCCAGGCGATTGGGGCAATCGACCCTGCCTCGTTTCCGCATGTCGAACCGCTCCTACCTAATTAATTGCCAACGCGCGCTCCGTATTGGATAGGAACTCGCGTTTATGACTCCGGTAAAAATTTGGCTTGGCTATCCGTATCCGCTCGGTGCCACCTGGCTGGGCAACGGCGTCAACTTCGCGGTTTTTTCCGAGACGGCGACGAGTGTCGATCTTTGCTTGTTCGACAGTCTCGACGCGCAACAGGAAAACATTCGCATTCCAGTAACGGAACAGACCGATCAGGTTTGGCACATTTTTCTGCCCGATGTGAAGCCGGGGCAGCTTTACGGTTATCGCGTGAGCGGGCCGTACCAGCCGGAGCACGGCTTGCGTTTCAACAGTTCGAAGTTGTTGATCGATCCGTACGCGAAGGCGATCGCGGGCGAGATCAACTGGGCGGATGAGATGTTCGCTTACGTGGTCGGGAGCGAACAGGAAAATCTTGCTTGCGATTTTCGCGACGACGCCTGGGGCATGCCGAAATCGGTCGTGATCGATAATGCGTTTGATTGGGGCGGCGACAAGCGGCCGGGCACGCCGCTGCACAGCTCGATCATCTACGAAGTGCACGTGAAAGGATTCACGAAACTTTGGCCGGATGTTCCGGAGGAATTGCGCGGCACGTATGCCGGAGTCGGCAGCGCGGCGGCGATCAAATATTTCAAGGAGCTCGGCGTGACTGCGGTGGAATTGCTGCCGGTGCACGCGCACGTGGATGACAAGGCGCTGATCGATCATGGCCTAACGAATTATTGGGGCTACAACACGATCGCTTTTTTCGCACCGCAGGCCGAGTACTCGAGCGCCGGCGCGCTCGGCGGACAGGTGCGGGAATTCAAAACGATGGTGCGCAATCTGCACGCCGCCGGCATCGAAGTAATTCTCGACGTCGTTTACAATCACACCGGCGAAGGCAATCATCTCGGGCCGACCCTGAGTTTTCGCGGCGTCGATAACATCGCGTATTACCGGCTCACGCCCGAGAATCCGCGCCTCTATCTCGATTTCACCGGCACGGGTAACACGTTCAATCTGCTGCATCCGCGTACGCTGCAACTCGTCATGGACAGCCTGCGCTATTGGGTGAACGACATGCACGTGGATGGTTTTCGTTTCGATCTTGCCTCGACATTGGCGCGCGATCACGCCGGCGTGAACAAGCTGCACGCCTTTTTCGAAATCATTCATCAGGACCCGGTCCTCTCGCAGGTGAAGCTAATCGCGGAACCGTGGGACGTCGGCGAAGGCGGTTATCAGGTCGGCAATTTCCCGGTGCTTTGGGCGGAGTGGAACGGAAAATATCGCGACACAGTGCGCAGTTTTTGGAAAGGAGACGAAGGCAAGGTTAACGAAATGGCGTATCGGCTCACCGGCAGTCCCGATTTATATCAACACGATGGCCGCCGGCCGTATGCGAGCATTAATTTCGTCACCGCGCATGATGGGTTCACGCTGACCGATCTCGTCAGCTACAACGAGAAACACAACGAAGCCAACGGCGACAACAACAGCGACGGCGACAACAACAATCAATCGTGGAACTGCGGCGCGGAAGGTCCAACTGACGATCCCAAGATCGATATATTGCGCCGGAAACAGCGCCGCAACTTTTTGACGACGCTGTTTTTGTCGCAAGGCGTGCCAATGCTTTTGGGCGGCGACGAATTCGGCCGCACGCAAAACGGCAACAACAACGCCTATTGCCAGGACAACGAGCTCAGCTGGATCACTTGGCAGCGCGCCGAAAAACAAAATCAGCTGCTCGAGTTCACAAAAAAATTAATTCAACTGCGCAAAGATCATCCGGTCTTTCGGCGGCCGAAATTTTTCCAAGGCCGGCGGATTCGCGGCAGCGAGATCAAAGACGTGATGTGGTTCAATCCCGGCGGCAACGAAATGAGCGAAGAAGAATGGGCGTCGCCGTTCGTGCGCTGCCTCGGCATGTTGCTGAGCGGCGACACCGTGGACGTGCTGACCTTCGAGGGCGAGCCGATCCGCGACGACACCTTCTTGCTTTTCATCAACGCGCACTACGAACCGATCCCGTTTGTCTTGCCCGGCCAGGAACATCTCGGTTGGGAACTGATCCTCGATACGCGAGACGAGGAAGGCTTTTTGCAAAAAACAAAAACCTTTGATTCGGGTGACGACGTCGAAGTCGGCGACCGCGCGACTTGTTTGTTGAAATTGATTGCCGGTGAACCGGCCAAGGCGCGCGTCGAATCATGGAAGAAACGCCATTTTGAGCTTCCGCCCGCGATCAGTGCCGAAGAAGAACGGGCCGGGGGGAAAACCTGAACTTCGCACTAAGGCCACAAAGGTCACAACGAATCACGGCAAAATAATTTTTCTGGACCTTTGTGCACTTTGTGTCCGTTGTGCGAGCAATCTTCAGAACAGTAATTTGTTTGCCGCGCAGTCTTGTCGCGACAAACGAATTAGTTATAGGAATGTGGATGCGCGCTTCTTCCTGCGCTGAGAGCCTTCGCTGGCAATTTCTCTTATGACACCAACTTCACTGATCATCGTGGCAGACCGCGGAACTCTGAAAGCTTATCGTGTCAATGAAACGCCGACTCGCGGGCCAAGTTTGCATTTGATTCAGGCCTTCAACATCACCGATGCGCACGGGAGATTGAGCGACAAGGTCACCGATCAGGCTGGAAGATTTCCCGTTACCGATGGCGCCGGCAGCCACCATGGCGCTTCCATCGCGGAGAACACCCAGCTCGAAAACGAAACCGACCGCCGGATTTATAAACAGCTGGCCGATCAAATCGTGAAAATCATCGGCCGCAGCGGCAAGGAAGGCTGGTCGTTCGCGGCGCCGGCGGAGATTCATTCTGCGATTGTCGATCTTCTGCCCGCGCCCGCTCGGAACCGAATTGTCGAGCACGTGAAGTCGGATTTGGTGAAAGTGGAGGCGGCGAAATTGCCAACGCATTTTCGTTCGCTTCAGCAAATCTAAATTGTCATCCCTCATCCGCCTGAGGCGGATGAGGGACCTCACACAAGATGATTGATCACGCGCGAAGGTGAGAACATTGATAGCTTCGAATGTGAGATCCGTTCGCTCCGCTCAGGATGACCGCCTGCTTTATTTTGTGTTTGGTGAGTGCATTCGCTTTGCTCAACACGCCGTGTTGAAATAGTGTTCAACTAATCATGCAACTGCCGGTTAAAATCACTTATCGTGGCCTGGAAAAAACAGACAAGATCGACAATCTCATTTTGGATTACGCGGCCCGGCTCGAAAAATTTTGCGATCACATCAACCGTTGCGATGTCGCGATCGAGCAACCGAACCACGCGCATCACAAAGGAAATCCGTTCCGTGTCCGCATCGACGTGACCGTCTCACGCGGCCACGAACTCGTCGCGGACGAGAAGCAAACTGACAACGGCGCGCACGAGCCGCTCACCAAAGTCATCCATGACGCCTTCAAGACGATGGAACGCCAGTTGCGCCATCTCGTCGAGAAACAGAGGCGCGAATAGTCGTAACACAGCCTTCCAGGCTGTAGTGTCGGAAACAGGCAAGATGCCTGTGTTACGAATTAAGCTGGCGCGCCGCCGAGGGCGCCGGGAAGCGGAGGCGCGACGTCGGGTGCGGCGACAACTTGTTTCGGCGGTTTTTCCGGCGGCATCTTTTGGGCCGGCGGTGGCGTGATGCTGGGTGGCGGATTCAGCAACCGGCCATGCTCGATGATTTCCTTGATCTGCGAACCGTCGAGTGTTTCGTACTCAAGCAGCGCTTTGGCAATGACCTCGAGCTTGTCGCGATTCGCGAGCAGCGTTTGCTTCGCTTTTTGATAAGCTTCATCGAGTATCCGGCGCACTTCGTGATCGATTTGTTCCGCGGTAGCTTCGCTGTAATCGCGCGCGCGTGAAATATCGCGCCCGAGGAAAACGTAGTCTTCGTGCTCGCCGTACTCGACCATGCCGAGCTTCTCGCTCATGCCCCATTCGCAAACCATTTTGCGCGCCATGGCGGTGGCCATTTTGATGTCGCCGGCGGCGCCGTTGGTGACATCGCCGAAAGCAATCTCCTCGGCGACGCGGCCGCCCATTTTCACGGTGAGACTGGCGAGCAATTCGTTCTTGCGATTGGTGTATTTGTCTTCTTCCGGCAACCACATTGTCGATCCTAACGACGGACCGCGCGGAATGATCGTGACTTTGTGCAGTGGCTCGGTGTGCTCGATCAATTCGAGAAGCAACGCATGCCCGGCTTCGTGGTATGCGGTGTTCGTTTTTTCCTTTTCGCTGAGCGCGAGACTGCGGCGCTCTTTACCCCAACGGACTTTGTCGCGCGATTCTTCCAATTCGGCGAGCGTGATTCCTTTCAATCCGCGACGCGCGGCGAGCAGCGCGGCTTCGTTGATCACATTGGCGAGCTCCGCGCCGGAGTAACCGGGCGTGCCGCGCGCGACCACGGCAAGATCGACACCTTCCGCGAGTTTCACTTTCTTGGAATGCACCCGCAAAATTTCTTCGCGACCTTTCACGTCCGGAAGATTGACGGTGATCTGTCGATCGAAACGTCCGGGCCGCAGCAACGCCGGATCGAGAACGTCGGGCCGGTTCGTCGCTGCGATGATGATGACGCCTTCCTGCGTATCGAAGCCGTCCATCTCGACGAGCAACGCATTGAGCGTTTGTTCGCGTTCGTCATGTCCGCCGCCGACGCCGTGACCGCGATGACGGCCGACCGCATCGATCTCGTCGATGAAAATAATGCACGGCGCCGATTTCTTGCCCTGCTCAAACATGTCGCGCACGCGCGACGCGCCGACGCCGACGAACATCTCAACGAAATCCGAGCCGCTGATGGAGAAGAATGGAACGTCCGCTTCGCCTGCGATGGCGCGCGCGAGCAGAGTTTTGCCCGTTCCAGGCGGGCCAACGAGCAAAACGCCTTTTGGAATGCGGCCGCCGAGTTTCTGAAATTTTTTTGGGTCACGCAGAAATTCGACCAGCTCCTGCACTTCATC
>DMCG01000095.1:0-1515 GCA_003445855.1 Spartobacteria bacterium
GCCGGTGCGCTGTTCCAGATGCCGCATTAGCTTGCCCGGAAGATCGACATGTCGATTCAGGCCGGTGCCGACTGCGGTGCCGCCGAGCGCGAGCTCGCGCAAAATGTCGATCGCTTTTTCCGCCCGTTCTCGCGCATAAGCGACTTGCTGTGCATAACCAGAAAATTCCTGGCCGAGGCGCACGGGCGTCGCGTCCATCAAGTGGGTTCGGCCGATTTTGATTATCTCCCAAAACTCCTTCGCTTTCGTCTCGAGCGCGTCATGCAACTTTTCCAGGGCGGGAGCGAGGCGCTTTTTAAGCTGCTCGGCGGCACTGATATGGATGGCGGATGGAATCACATCGTTGCTCGATTGTCCCATGTTCACGTGATCGTTTGGATGAACGACTTCACGCGAGCCGATCGGCTTGCCTGCGAGTTGTGCGCAACGGTTCGCGATCACTTCATTCGTGTTCGTGTTCGTGCTCGTGCCGGAGCCAGTCTGAAAAATGTCGAGCGGAAAATGTTCATCGAGTTTTCCATCGATAACTTCCTCGGCCGCCTGGACGATGAGCGCGCAGCGATGGGCATCCAGTAAACCAAGATCATGATTTGCTTGTGCGGCCGCCCATTTAATTAAACCAAGTGCACGGATAAATTCTCTCGAAAATCGATAGCCGCTGACTGGAAAATTAATGATGGCGCGTTGGGTGGAAGCGCCATAAAGGGCGGTGGCCGGGACGGACATTTCGCCCATCGAATCCTTCTCCATTCGCGTTGCTCCGCCGCTCATGCCTGCCGATTTGCGGGAGCGCGGTTCCATTCGACCTCGCGACGACGGCCGTTTAGCGTGGGCGCTTTTTGGAAGACAGTGATGAACATCGGCGGAATGTTTTGCAGAAAATATTCCGACTCTGCGTGCTCGAAAAGTGTGGCGTGTTGTTTCAGTTCGTTAGTCACCTGGTAGATAATGAAGCTGCCGCCTGGCGCGAGCGCGTCGTGCGTTTTTTGAAGAAGCGCCCGTTTCTTGTCGATCTTGAGAATGCTAAAGGGGATTCCAGAAAGAATGTAATCGCAGCTGGCGATACCGCGGCGCTCTAATTCCTGTGGCAAACGGGCCGCGTCTCCATGAATCACGTGCACGCGCCGATCCCCTGCAAATTGCCGTTCGAGATCGCTGGAGAAGGCGCGATCGAGTTCAAATAGAAGAAGGTGCGAATCCCGGCTCATCCGTCGCGCGATTTCGCGCGAGTGCACCCCTTCGCCGGGACCGTACTCGGCGATCACGCGTGGCCGGGTTAAATCCATCTTGCTGGCGACGCGCTCGACCAGCGCTTTTGAGCTGGGGACAATGGATGCGATTTGAAACGGTCGCTGCAAAAAGCGCTTGAAGAACAGCACGCTCATAAAATGCAAATAGTCAACCGCCGCTCCCGCCTTGTCCAGTCGCGAAGTGAGCTTGTGTCGCAGGCGACCGGAGCGGCCGCGGCGCGATCCGGCCAAACAAAGCATTGACACTGATTCTAAAATTTATAAT
>DMCG01000095.1:1785-5006 GCA_003445855.1 Spartobacteria bacterium
GTTGATGATTTTTTTCCATGCATAACCTCCTCACGGTCAAGGAAACGGCCAAATACCTACGGATCCCGTTGCCGACCGTTTACTATCTCGTCCAGCGCGGCCAATTGCCAGCCATTCAAATCGGAGGCCGTTGGCGCATCAAAAAATCTTCGCTCGATAAAGATATCTTAAAAGAGGACAAGTCGGGTCAACCCACTGTGCTCGTGGTGGACGATGACGAGAGTCTGCAAAATCTCTTCAAGCTGTTTTTGAAGAAAATCGGCTTTAGCCGCGTTGTCGTCGGGACGGTGAAGGAAGCGCTCGCCGCGCTCGGCAAACAGAAGTTCGATCTCATTTTTCTCGACCTAAAATTACCGGACGGTCCGGCCGATGATGTTTACGACAGCGCGCGGGCGGAGCAGCCGAATTGTCCGATCGTCGTCATCACTGGCTATCCGGACAGTGAGATGCTTGATCGGATTCTGTCCAAAGGTCCGATTACGGTTTTAAAGAAACCACTCAATGTCGAGCAACTCCAGCAGACGGTTCGGATTCTCGGGCACAAAGACGCCGTCAAACTGGCGGCTTGATTCGGCGGCTTCGGCGTTACTCGCAGCTTGGGTGCGAGGTTGTCGATCCTTTGGCACACTATCCGCTGCGTTTTACTTTGAGCAGGAGGTGCGGATTTTTACCCCACAAGTCGCGCAACGAATCTATTCGCCGCCTGTTTCATCCTCCTTCATTCAAGTCCTCCCGCAGATTAGCTGTTCAGAAAGTTGTTTATGAGCTCTAGGAGAACTTTTATCGCGCTCGCTTCTCTTAGATAGTAACACCTATGCGGTTACGGCTCGACCAGATTCGCAACGAACACTTCTGTTGTTATGCTGGCACGACTACACCTATAAAGCGTTTGGCCCGTAGCAAAGCGATTCATCTCGAAAACAATATTTGCTCGGCAGTTCCAGTATAACGATTTGAGTTTGCGACAGGTTATGTATTCGCCTGGTAGCAGCTGGGCTTTCGATCTTAGGAAAGCATAGCTTTCTGCGAAAAATCCATCGCTGCCCGAAACCGGCGGGAACCCGAGCGATCACCGCAAAATTGCCGGCGGCACTATTGCGAATTGGTCATCGGATGTCGCGAGATCATCCAAAAAATGCGGTTCCCTGGTTTGTCAGCGCATTCCTGGGCCAGCCCCACTCCGCGCTTTTCGTTTTGACGAAAGCAATCCGTTTCCCCATCGCTGCGAACGGACTCATTGGGCGATAGAAGCGCGTTAATTTGAACCCGGGGCACCGCAGAAAGGCCGCGCCGATGACGATTTCAATTCCCGCGAATAAACAGATCGGTTCGTCGTCAAACTCTGCCACCGAAACGAGCTGGGGACGACTTGGAACAAATACGATTTGAGACTGCATGCGCGGAGAGACCGACAAGTTCTTGCAATCTCCAAAGCTTTCGTATCTCTTCGGCGCTTCCCACTTGTGACGCCATGACTCGCTCCTCGTCGCCTCTTAAGCCCGTGCTTGCGGGATTATTGCTCACTCTCGCGCAGATCGCGGTGGCGATTTGCCTTCTCGCGCCGGAAGGGCCGCTTTCTTACCGTTACTCCACTCTCATTCAGCACGATAGTTATTGGTTCGAAAACATCGTCGAGCGTGGCTATCAAACGACGGTGCCGCCGACCAGCCACAAAGTGATGGAAGTATCCAATGTTGCTTTTTTCCCAGCTTATCCCGCGATCGCTGCTGTGCTGCGTTACGGCCTGCACTTCGGCACTCAGAACGCGCTGTTAATTACCGCCCAGGCAGCGGCGTGGGGTTTCTGGAGTTATTTCTTTCTCTTTTGTGACCGTTGGAATCTCTCGCCTGCGCTCCAATTTTTTGGCGCCTTATCCATCGTCGCCCATCCAGCTGCCTTCTTTCTTATTGCCGGCTATTCCGAGTCGCTTTTTCTCATGGCCCTGATCGGTTTCATTTATTGGAGCAGCGCGGACGCTCGTGCTGCGAAAGTTTGGGCGGCACTACATGGCATGGTCATGTCCGCGACCCGAATTGTTGGAATCCCGTGCGCAGCTCTTCCTGTGGTGCGCTCCATCTTCGCAAAAGGATGGGGTGGTTTGCGTGAGCCGCGGTCATGGCTTCGTCACTACGGGCCGGCAATGACTTTGATGTTCGCCGCAACATTGGGTGCGGTGTTCTTTTTCATTTACTGCCAGCTGCGCTGGGGTCATTGGAATATTTATATGCTCACGCAATCGGCTGGCTGGGGCATCATCCCCGATTACCTCGCGGTGTTTAAGCCGTCGAGTTATCGCTGGCTTGCTCCGGCATTGAATAATCCCAAAGAGGCAAGCCAGCTGTCGATGACGTTGGGCGCATTGCTTTTGGTCGTAGTCGCGGTTTGCGAACTGCTCCCGGCAATTCGCCGGCGCACCGAATGGGCTACGCGCGCCGGATTCTATTTCTGCGCCGCGGTGATCTACTACATTTCCGTCAGCGGGGTGGCCAGCGTCGAGATGGAAAGCATGCTTCGCTACGAATTTTGCGTTCATGCGCTAATCGTGCTGGCATTTTTGCATTTTCTGCATCAATTTCGTTTCCCGCCGATTCTGTTACGAGCGTTCGGCATGGCAGTGGCACTGGTCAGCGCTGCTGGGTTAAGCGTACAGGGCTGGTACGTCTGGAATTTTACTCGCGGTAATTGGGTGGCGTAGAAATAATGAAAACAACTGTCGCTATTATCGGAGCCGGACCGGCGGGACTGACCGCCGCGTATCTGCTTTCCAAGAATGACGTCGATGTTACCGTCCTGGAGGCCGATCCCGCCTACGTCGGCGGCATTTCGCGCACCGCCACCTACAAAGGATTTCACTTCGACATCGGTGGCCATCGCTTTTTTTCCAAATCGAAAGCGGTCGAAGATCTGTGGACAGAAATTTTGCCCAACGACATGCTGCAGCGGCCGCGATCGTCGCGCATATTTTATGGCGGCAAATTTTTCGCCTACCCGCTAAAACCATTCGAAGCGCTCATCAAGCTCGGCATTTTTCAGTCGACCCTTTGCCTCCTTTCCTGGCTCAAAGCGCGGCTTTTGCCCGTCCGCGACCCCCGCAATTTCGAGGATTGGGTGAGCAACCAATTCGGACGGCGTCTTTTTAATATTTTCTTCAAAAGCTATACTGAGAAAGTCTGGGGGATGAGCTGCAAGGAAATTTCCGCCGACTGGGCGGCGCAACGCAT
>DMCG01000237.1:0-10049 GCA_003445855.1 Spartobacteria bacterium
CAGCTACAACTCGCCGTTCGTCGCAAGCCGCGGTGTTTGATTCGGCCTTGAACGAGTGGTTGTCGATCTTACACTGAGCGCGTGGAAGAAGCCGAAGTTCCTCTGGAAAACTTGCACGAGCATGTCCAGCACAGCGCGGAGCACAGTGGCGAAGTGTGGATCTCGTGGGTGGCGTTGAGCACAGCGATTCTCGCTGTCCTCGCCGCCATCGCCGGACTTCTCTCCGGCAAACACGCCAACGAAGCGATGATGAGTCAGATCGAAGCGTCCGATCAATGGAACTATTACCAGGCGAAAAGCATCAAGGCGTCGGTGCTCGACGCGAAGATGTCGCTGGCGAGCACGCCGGATGAAAAAGACCGCGCGAAAGCGACGCGCTACGAAGAGGAGCAAGCTGAAATCAAGACTGAGGCCGAGCGCAAAGCGGGCAGTGCGAGAGAGAATTTTCGTCGACATGAAATTTTGGCGCGGGCTGTCACGATGTTTCAAATTGCGATTGCAATCGCCGCCATCTCTGCGTTGACCAAGAAGCGTCGATTCTGGCTAGTTAGCTTGGTTTTTGGAGCAGCGGGTTGCGTTTTTCTGTTTCTTGGACAGTACGCTACGGTTGCTTACTGAACTATGCGCGTGCTGGCCATCGATGCTTCCCTGCGCAACACCGGCGTTGCGATTGTCGATGCAAACAACGGTAAGACGCATGCGCTTTATTTCGGAACGATCCACAACGCGAGTTCACTCCGCTCGTCCTCATGTTTGGTCGCGATTCGCGATCGACTGGCGGAATTGATTCGCGAACACGAACCGGATTGCTGCGCGCTCGAAGCGGTCATTTACGTGCAGAGTCACAAGACTGCGATCCTGCTTGGCGCCGCGCGCGGCGCGGCCATTCTCGCCGCCGCCGAAAATGGCCTGCCCATTTTCGAATATGCGCCGACACGAATTAAACAAGCAACGGTCGGGCGCGGAGGCGCTGGAAAAAATCAGGTCGCTTTCATGGTGCGAGCGCTTCTGGGTCTGACAGAAACACCGGAGGCGGACGCGGCCGACGCGCTTGCCATCGGCCTCACACATTTGCGTTCACAGGAAGCAGCGCGCCATGGGATTCCGGCCAAAAAACAAATATGAACAAGGCGTTTCAGTGGCGCTGGCTCGGCCGCATGAATTTCGAAAAAGCGCTCGCGCTCCAGGAGGAATTGGTCGCCAAAAAGCGAGAGAATCGCAACGCCGCCGACGAGTTGCTTCTTCTCGAGCACGAACCGGTTTATACGATCGGCCGGACGCCCGATCAGTCGAGCCTGGTGGATGCAACCCATCTGCCACATCCGCTTTTTACCATCAATCGCGGCGGCCAGGCGACCTATCACGGTCCCGGCCAGTTGATCGGTTATCCGATTATTGATCTGCGCCGATGCGGGCAGGATCTCCATCGCTATTTGCGCTGGCTTGAAGATCTTTTGATCAAGACGCTCGCGATCTACGAAATTTCAGCAAAGACGCGTCCCGGTCTGACCGGTGTCTGGATTGAAAACGGAGCCGGCGGGAGCCGAGCGACGTCGACGGGAAAGCCCGAGAGGGTTGACGAGCCGGGCGGCGAGTCAATCAATCGCAAGATCGCGTCCATTGGCGTAGGCGTTCGCCATTGGATCACGATGCATGGTTTCGCGCTCAACGTCTGCGGCGATCTCGCGCCCTTTGATCGCATCATTCCGTGCGGCATCCAGAACGTGACCATGACTTCGATCGAAAAAGAAACCGGCCGAGCCCTTCCTCCCGAGGAGGTCGGTCGTCGCGTGGCCGAAATCGCATTCCACACGATCGCCAATCTCACGACTGAGGGTTCTCTCATCCAGATTTCCCGACAGCCCGACAACGCATTTTTGATTTAACAATGGCCATCCCTCTCGAAGACAACGTCGGCGACATCATCGGCAAAGCGCAGCGTGGTTTGCGCATCTCGGACAGCGAACTTGCCGAAAAATCCGGCGTATCTCGCGAAAAGATCAACGATGTTCGCAGCGGCAAGATCGACAATGAAGCGATCGAGCGAATTGCGCCGGTGTTAAAGCTAAACGCCAAAGCCCTTGTCGATCTCGCCAAAGGCGAGTGGAAACCGGACAAGCTGGAAAATTTCGACGGGCTCGCGCAATTCACGACGGATTACAGCGGCATGGCCGTGAACTCATATCTCGTTTGGGACCCGACGACGAAGGACGCGGCCGCGTTCGATAGCGGCGCGGATTGCGCCGAAATGCTGCGGCTCGCGACCAAACAAAATCTGAGCATAAAATTAATTCTTCTCACGCATGCGCATTCCGATCACGTCGCCGATTTGCCGCGGCTTCGCGAAGAAACGGGCGCGCAAGTTTTTGCGCCAGCGCGCGAATCAGTGCCGGGCGCTGAGCAGATTGAGGAAGGCAAACGTTTTCGGCTCGGCAAGATCGACATCGATACTCGGCTGACCTCGGGCCATTCACCCGGCGGGATGACTTACGTTGCCACCGGCCTCGCGCGACCAATCGCCATTGTCGGCGATTCGCTTTTCGCCGGTTCGATGGGCGGCGGAAACGTCTCCTATGATGACGCCGTGCGAAATAATCTCGACAAAATTCTGACGCTGCCCGACGAGACAATCATTTGCCCCGGCCATGGGCCGATCACGAGCGTGGGCGAAGAAAAAACTCACAACGCGTTCTTTGCGGGACGCGTCTGATGTTTGATGGTTGATGTTTGAGGTTTGATGTTGGCCGATGAAGAAGACCGCCGAACTGCAGGAGCGGACTAAAAGCTTCGCGCTTCGGATTCTCAATCTTATCGAACAACTGCCAAATACGATCGGCGGAAGGGTTCTCGCCAATCAGCTCGCGAGAAGTGCTACTTCAGTCGGAGCGAATTATCGGGCAGCGTGTCGTGCGCGCTCGCGTGCAGAGTTTGCTTCGAAGTTGGGAACCGTAGCTGAAGAAGCGGACGAAAGCTTGTATTGGCTCGAGTTAATTCGCGATGGGAATTTTATTCCTGAGAGAAGAATTGCTTCCCTGGTATCCGAAGCTGACGAGCTGACCGCGATCTTTACTTCTGGGCGCCGATCCGCATCGCGCCCTCAACCATCAAAAATCAAACGTCAAACATCATCATCATGAACATCGGATTTGTCGGCGTCGGGCGGATGGGTGCGAACATGGCGCGCCGATTGAAAGATCGACAATTTCATGTCACCGCCGTTTACGACACGAATCGCGCGGTCGCGACGTCGCTCGCGCAGGAGCTCGGTTGCGCGGCGAGTCAGGATTTATCGGAAGTAACAGCGAGCACGGACGTGATCATCACGGTTGTCTCGGATGACAACGCGATGCACGAAATTTTTTCCGGAAGCGGCGACAACTTGCTGATCAATGCGCGCGGGAAACTTTTCATCAACTGCGCGACGATTTCGCCGCAGGTCAATGTCGATCTTGAAAAGCTCGCACAAAAAGCGGGCGCGCAAACGCTCGAAGCGTGCATGGCCTCGAGCATTACGCAGGCACGCGAGGGTTCGCTTTATTTGATGTGCGCGGGAAGCGAAGAAGCATTTCGGAAGGCGGAACCGATTTTAAAAGAGCTTGGATCGCCCGTGCGCTTCGTCGGCCAATCGGGCGAAGCGGCGAAAGTGAAGGCGCTGGTCAACATGGTGATGAACATCAACACGGCCGGCCTGGCCGAAGGGCTTGGGCTCGGAGCCGCGCTCGGTCTCGATCTAAAAATGTTGCGCGAAGTGTTCGCGCAAACCGGCGCCGCGTCGCGCGTTCTCGAAACGGATGGTGAAGATATGCAAAATCGAGAGCACACCTGCTTTTTCTCGGCGGCGCATGCGGCGAAAGACAGCGGGATCGCGCTTGAGCTAGCGGGCAGTGTCGGTCTCGATCTACCGCTCGCGGGCGCGACCAAAAAACAATACGACCAGATGATCGCGGAAGGATTGGGCGAGCTCGACAAATCGGGAATTGCCGAACTCACGTTCAAAGATCGACATAAACATTCTGGCGATCACGTCTGAGGTGACGCGGCAAGATCGACAACGGAGCCGGCGGGAGCCGGGCGACGTGGACGGAGTTAGCCCGCGAGGGTTGACGAGCCGGGAGGCGAGACAATCAATTGCGCGTCGCCAAGCGCGATCGATCCGTCGGTCAAAATCTGCGCGCGCAGTCCGCCGTTGTTCGCCAAAAAATTTTTCGCGCCCGGAGCGAAGGCAGTGTCCATCCAGCGACAGGGCGCGCAATAGGACGCGCGGCCGAATCGCACGCCTTGGATTTCAAATTCACGGCCGATCAATTCATTCAAATCGACGTCGGAAACGATTACGTTGCGCCGCAAGACGCCAGCCGGTTTGCTCGAAATCGCGAACTCCGCTCAAAAATTTCCGCGGAGAAAAATGTGATCTGTCCTTTGTAGTTTTCACAAAAATCGAAATAGCGATCGCCGATTAGACCGCGCCCGGCAACGCACTCGATTCGCTCTTTCTCGATCAACGGAAAGTTATCCGGCTGGCCGGCGCGGCCGACGAAGTTGTGCCCGGGCGAAATGAAAATTTGGCGGATGAACATCGACAAGAGTTGTAGTGGCCGCTGTCCTCAGCGGCAATTCCCAATACTGCCGCCAGAGACGGCGGCAGCTACAACGCTTGACGCAACGATCTCACGGCTGACGTTGATTGCGCAGAATGAAAACGATCTGGCGCGTTTTTGCTTATCTGAAGCGTTATCCGTCGCTCGCGGCCGGGACGCTGGGCTGCGCGATCATCGGCACATTAATGGTGATCGTTTTTCCGGCGGTGGCGAAGCGAATCATCGACGACGTGGTGCGCCTGCATCATCCGGAGAAATTGCTGCCGCTGATTTTGTTTGCCGTGATTGCTTTCCTTTTGCAACACGCTTTCAACGCGCTGCGGATTGTGTTGAACAATACGTTCGAACAAAAAGTCATTTTCGATCTGCGCAGCGATCTGTATTCGCACATTCAATTGCTCCCGCTGCGTTGGTTCGACAATCGCGCCACCGGCGATCTCATGACACGCGTCATTGAAGATGTGAACTCAGTCGAGCGGGTTCTGATCGATGGGATCGAGCAAGGTGTGGTTGCGATCTTGCAGGTGCTCATCGTGCTCGGCGTGATGTTTTATTTGAACGCGAAGCTGGCGCTGCTCGCGCTCGTTCCATTTCCACTTCTGATTGCTGGTGCGCTGGCCTACACGCTCACCGCGCACCGGCGTTATCGACTGCAACGCCGCGCCGCCTCGGCCATGAACGCGCTTCTGCACGACAACCTTTCCGGTGTCCGCCAGATCAAGAGTTTCGTGCGCGAGAAGGAAGAGCACGCGCGTTTCAACCGCGTGAGCGACCAGCTGCGCCACGCCACACTGGTGGTGATGCGGGTGTGGGCAATTTACAGCCCGTCGATGTCGATGTTCGAAGCGTTCGGCGCGGTCATTGTCCTGGCCTTCGGGAGTCGCGCTGTGCTCAGCGGTGCGATGCAGATCGGCGATTTAGTTGCCTTTTTGATACTAACGGCATTTTTGTACGATCCAGTAAGCCGGTTGCATCAGCTCAATCAGCTCGTGCAAGCCGGCCGCGCGGCCGGTGAGCGTGTCTTCGAAATCCTCGATGAACCGATCGAACCGGATTGGATCGAGGAGAAGATTTCGGCGCGAATCGCGGGCGATATTCGCTATGAAAATGTGAGCTTCAGTTACACAGAGGGGCTTCCCGCACTCATTCACGTTTCGTTCCATGCTCCGCCCGGCGCCACAATCGCGCTGGTGGGGGCGACCGGCGCCGGGAAGTCGACGTTGGTGAATCTGCTCGTCCGCTTTTATGAATTCACCAGCGGCGAAATTTATGTCGATGAAAGACCGATTCGCGAATACGGTCTGCGCGCTTTACGCGAAGCGGTCGGGGTGGTGACGCAGGAGAGTTTTTTGTTCAATGGATCGATCCGCGAGAACTTGTTGATGGGAAAACCGAGCGCGACGGACGTGGAATTGTGGCGCGCGGCAGACGCGGCGAATGCGCGCGGTTTCATCGAGAGGTTGCCGACCGGTTTGGAAAGCGTCGTCGGCGAGCGCGGAGTGAAGTTAAGCGTCGGTGAAAAACAGCGGCTGTCGATTGCGCGCGCGCTCTTGAAAGATCCGCCGATTTTGATCCTGGATGAAGCGACCGCGAGCGTGGACACGGAGACGGAGCGCCTCATTCAGGAAGCGCTCGAACATTTGATGGCTAACCGGACGTCGATTGTCATTGCGCATCGGCTTTCGACAATTGTGCACGCGGACGAAATTCTTGTGCTGGATCACGGCCGGATCATCGAACGCGGCCGGCACGATGAATTGCTCGCGCTCGGCGGAAAATATGCGCGGCTATGCGAACAAAGTTTGCTTGAAACCCGCCAAGAAACGCTCGGTGGCGCCCGCGAATTGGAAGCGGCATTGGTAGGGCGAGACTCTGTCGAGTCGACGGAAATTGAAACGGAAGTTTCGCCGTTGGATCGACAATAAATATTTCGTCGGCTCCGCGGAGCGTCGCCCCCGATTATTTCGGGGTTGTCGATCTTGTGTTAGGAAACCGAACGGCGTGGTTGCCCGAGCTCTTGATATCTGCGTTCCAGTTCCTGGTAACGTTGCTCGGCTTCCATGAGCGCGCGGCGTTCTTCGCGTAAACTTTGTTCGAGATCGCGGACGCGCTCTTGCAGGCGGATCGAGATGCCGGTAGCGGCGGGCTCGTTGGCCAGATTCGGCTCATCTTCACTCGTGGCGGCATCGCCATTTTCTCGGGCGGTTTTCAGCAAAGCTGACATTTCCTGAATTTGCCGGCGCGCTCCGTTGCAGGAATTAATGACGAAGGTTTCCGCGCTGATCTCACCGAGCCGGATGAACTCCTGGATCGCGCCAAGTGTGGTCGGCCCATAGTAATGTTCGCTCGTGACTTCGACGAGCCAGTCCATGTCCAGTTGTGGCAGCATCGGCGCTTTCATCCACGTTTGTTGATCGATTGAGACGGCGTCGTGCGGTGCGATCTGCGCGGTGGATGCCCAGAGCGCAAGCTGTTCGAACGGCAGCGGACCAAAAATGCTGCCGTCTTCGTGTTTTCGTAAAAACCAGCTCTGGTTCGATGGCTCTTCCATTAGTCACTTGTCGATGAAGCCGGGGAGGCCGTCGGCGTCGGCGAAGTCGGAATCATAATTGTCTGGCCGGCCTGCAATCTGCGGCCGTCTTCGATGTGATTGAATTTTTGCAGTTCTTCCACGCCCACTTTGTACAACTTGGCAATGGAAGTGAGGGTCTCGCCGCGCGCGACGGTGTGTGTGCTCTCGCCTGCTGCACGCGGGAGAGAAACGGTGGGAACCGGGGACGCCGCCGGTGAAGGAGCATTTTCTCCGATAATAATGCCGGGCCGCTTGTTCGAAATCGCCTGTTCCAATTTAAGGATTTGCTGAGAGAGAGAGTCGATCTTGGCGTTCTGCTCGTCGATTTTTTTTGCGAGCGCTTCGAGTTGAGCGGCATCAGAAGGTTGGGCCGCTGCTGGCGCGGACGTTTGGGCCGAACCGAGCGGAAGGAGCCACGCAGTCAACAGCATCGCGGTCAGGAACATCGCGCGCGGGTTCATCGCTTCAAATGTTGGCATCAGCAGCTTTGCATGGCAAGCTTACGAAATGAGGGCGAGGCGGCGGGCGGCAGCTTGCCTTTTCGGCGTTTCTTCCTAGATTTTTTTGCATGCCTGAGCGCATTCAAAAGCCAGTCGATCCGGTTCCGTGGGGTCCAAAACAAGGCGATGGGGGCGGGCCGCGCTCACCGGACGTTTCCAGGCCGGACACAAAAGATCTCTTAAAAAAAATGCGCAAGGTCGACCCCAATCAATCCAAGCGCTACCGCCAGCGCACGGGCCAGTAATGGAGCCGTCTTTGGTGACGCTTGACCAGATTTTTTCTGGCGCGAGCGAGGATTTCCCTGAGTTGCTGCGGCGCAAAGGTCTGCTAAGTCCAGCGGCGATTGTCGATCCAACCGTCCGGGCGACCGGGTCGCATCAGCAATCTTGGACGCCAACGGAAGCGACCACCATCCTGGCGTTCAAGTTTTCCGGTGGTGTGCTGGTCGCGGGGGACCGGCGCGCGACCGCGGGCAATACCGTGGTTTATGATCGCGCGGACAAAGTCCTGGAGATAGATCGACATTCGATCATGGCGATCGCGGGCGTTCCGGCGACGGCGTGGGAGATGGCGCGCGTGCTCGAACATTCGTTTCAATATTTTCGGCGAACGCAATTGCAGGAGATGAGTGTCGATGGAAAAGTGCGCGCCCTCTCGAAACTGTTGCGCGACAATTTCGGATTTGTCATGCAAGGCGTGGGAATGGTCGTCCCGATTTTTGCGACCTACGACTCCAATTCAAATCCCGAGGCGCGACTTTATTTTTATGACGCGATGGGCGCGCAATTTGAAGCGGCGGATTATGCCGCGACCGGCTCCGGTTCGCCGGCAGTACGCGGCATTCTCTATTACGAAAACCATTGGGGCGAAAAATCGCTAAAGCAGTTGGGCGAAGATGAGGCGGTCGCGATCGCATTACGTGCGTTGGACACAGCGGCGGAATCGGACACGGCTACAGGCGGCGTGGATCGCACCGGGGAAATTTTCCCGATCATTAAAACCGTTTCGCGCGATGGGATCATGACCCTGCCGGAAGAAAAGATTGCGGCGGTTTTCAAAAAATCTGTCGCATGATCGAAGAGCCGTATCGTTGGGTTGAGGCGATCGCGAACCGGCGCGAGTACGTCGAGACGCAGTTGGCTTCGGGCAGTCCAATCGCGGCGGTGGGCTATCGCGACGGCATTTTGTTTCTCACACTCGGCCAGGCGCGACAGAAAATTTTCGAGATTTACGATCGCATCGCCATGGGCGCGATCGGTCATCCGGGGGACATTGAGCGGCTGCGCATGGGCGCGATCGAGCTGGCCAGCACGGAAGGCTTCACGCGGTCGGCGGGAGATGTGTCACTGCGGCGGTTGGCGCATTATTCGCTGAGCCCTGTGATGAAGAGCGCTTTCGAACAAGTTTACGGGCCACCTTATCTTGCCCGGTTGCTCTTTGCCGAGGTCGGCGCCCAGCCGGAAGAAGATTCGTTTCTACGGGTGGAGTATGATGGAGCGATCGCAACGAACGGCGCAACCTTCGCGCAAGTGCGGCAGGATTTCGCCGTTCTCAGCGGAACACGACAATCGACAGAACTGATGGAATCGTTTCTCAAGAGCGAGCACGCGCCCGGTGCGACGTTTGAAGCCGCGCTCAAAGCCGCGCTCGATGCGTGGAGCATCGGGCATATGGCGTTACAAAAAGACGACGCGAAAGAACTGCCAGAGCGCACAGCGATCGCGAAACATCGACAAGAACAACTCGCCACCACCGGCATCGAAGCGGCAATCCTTGAACGCGACGCGAGCGCAGCGATTCGTTATCGTGCATTGTCGGATAAAGAAGCGCGCGCCTTAATCGGCGATTAAAGAGGGAAAGAGATGTTTGGACGACGACCTCGAATTCGACGAGCGATGCGCAACACCGTGGCTTGGATGGGGCTGCTGCTCATGATTGCGTCGTTCGCGTGGATGCAATGGATTTCCAAACCAGAGCCGGCGACATCCACGCAGCGCTCTGCCCGACATGAGCCTTTCGCAGTGGTGGTTCTCGATCCTGGTCACGGTGGTCAGGATTCAGGCGCGATGTGCGGGGGTATGCTCGAAAAGGATCTCACGCTCGACGTCGCGCAACGGGTCGATCGATTGTTGCAGGCGGAAGGTCTTGCCACAGTGATGACGCGGGTGGGCGATGGCTATGTCTCGCTGGCCGAGCGCGCGGCGCTTACTAATCGCGTGCCGCAGTGCGTTCTTGTCAGCATCCACTTCAACGAAGACAACAAGCCGGTTTCAAGCGGCATCGAGACTTATTACGCCGAACATCAAATCCCGCCCGGAATGCCAATCATCTCGTGGCTTCCGTTTTTGCAGCGGACCGCGGCGCAAGCGCCGGACCCG
>DMCG01000237.1:10274-13288 GCA_003445855.1 Spartobacteria bacterium
TGAATCGGGGAACGAAAGCTCAGCAATTTTTTGTGATTGCGAATGTGCGCCATCCGGCAGTTCTAGTGGAAGGAGGATTTCTCACAAACAAAGAGGACATCGCGAAACTCGCCAGCGCTGATTATCGTGAGCAAATCGCTGCGGCCATCAGCGAAGGCATCCTTCGTTACCGCGATCTCGTAAAGGGGCTTCAGCCAACGCTTGCTGTCAGCGCGCCGGGAGGAGGCGAATAATCGCCCAAAGGCGAGCGTCAAACCGCCAACATCGACATGAGAACTAAAATCGCCATTCTGATTTTGATTGCTTGGACAGCGCCGATTCATGCTGACCAAACCATCGCGAACGCACAGCAGGTGCTGAAGGACCAGGGTTTTTATTACGGAGAAATCACAGGCGAGAAAAACGCCGATACGACTGCCGCGATACGGCGCTATCAAATTCGCAACGGCTTGCCAATTACCGGCGAGCTCAATGACGAAACTCTTCGCTCACTCCCCAGCGCTCCGTCTGCTTCTACACAGCCGGCCGCGACGAACGCGCCGTCGCCAAATGCGGACAGGCCCGATTTGCACGATGGATCCTCGCGGGAAAGCGCAGCCGTCAGTCCGGCGCCGGTCCAACCATCGGTTGCGCCGCCGCAAGATCGACAAGTGTATCCGTCAAATCCCGCGACTGCTCCTCTTCCAGCGGGAGGATCGTTTGCCGGCACACCTTACGAGAATGCCCCGCCTGAGGTTCAACGCGATCTCGTAGTTTCCGCGCAAACAGCTCTTTTGCGCCGCGGTTTTTACCGCGGCAATATCGATGGCGTTTATGGTTCAGCGCTCGAATTTTCGCTGCGCGCCTATCAATCACGCGTCGGGCTGCCGGTCACAGGCCTGCTCAATCTGGAGACAATAGCCGCTCTCGAGTTGTTACCCGGGGCAAAGGCGCCGGTTTACAGGCCACGCCGGCGCACTTGGCGCGAACCGCCGGTGCGCGGCGAATGGATTCGGCCGTAGATGTCGATCTTCGACGGCGCGAAGTGACGGTGGAAACGGGCTAAGATTTTGCGTTGTCGAATCGGAGCGACTGTAATTCCGCGAAAACTGTTCCGATAAAAATTTGCGCTTCGGCGCGCAGGAGGAGCCGGTCCGCATCATCGGACACCCAGATGGTGGCGCGCCGGAATTTGCGGTGTGGTTCCAATTCGAGATTCTTGCCGAGTTTATTGAGGTGCAAATCGATTTTGATTGCGCTGTACGTGCCCGCACGCACCGAGATTTTTTCGCGGCCGATCACCGTGACGGTGGCAAGATAAGCCGAAGTCGCGGGGTAAACGACGAGCCGGTGGACGTCGCGGTCCCGGAGTGGCTGGCTGCGCAGATAAAGCATGGCCGAATGCAAGTCGAACAGATTCGGAAAGCTGAACTCGCGAGTTTTTGTGGTGCCCGGGCTGATTTGATCTTCGGTCCTCGCGCGCTTGACGTCGTTGCTCGTGAAAGTCAGATAGGTCGTAATTTTTTTGGATCGATAAGTCTCCGTCTGCCTGGTTTCGATTGGGCGCAGTGTGTCGAAATGGGCGAGCGCGCGATAATTCACGTCCAACTTCCATAAGACGCGAACGAAGCCGGTCGTCCGCCCGACGCCCTCGAGTTGGAAGCGATCCTCGGAGGGTTTTGTAAAATGAACTTCTCCGGTCGCGGCGGTGACTCCAGCCCAGCCGAAATGATAGGTGGCGCCGAGCGGCCGGAGCTCCGGGAAAGGGCCGGGTGGATCTTTCGTAACGGTTGACTGCCAGCTCGCCGCGACCGCAGTGAAGCATGACGCGAGAAACAGAAGCAGGGCGATTCCGGTCGAGCGATTAAGTGATTCGACCATGTGGTTCATCATGCCGGAACCGGGGCTGTCCGGCCGGCCAGCGCGCGTGAGTCTTCACCCGTACGGAAAAACACACGCGAGGTTGACTCGCGTGTGCTTCTGATTTGTCGGAAGTAAAGGATTAAGGTTTCGAGGCTTTCGCCGGGCTGGCGGAAGCGGTTGCTGCCGGTTTCTCGCCTGAGCTCGAGCTGGTGGTGGCGCGCCCCGGTTTGTTGAGAACGGAAATGATGTCGGTGGTAAAATCGGTGTTATCGCGCGAATACATCAAAACAGGCACGCCATTCAGGCTCATGCCGGATTTGTCAAACACCAGGTCCATATTGTTGGCCTTTACTTTGTCCATCACCACGTCGGTGATCTCTTTGACGATGCCCTCGCGCATGCGCAACGCCTGCTCCTGCAGTTGCCGCTCGCGGGTTTGACGAAACTCGGTGATCTCCCGCTCCATGTTTTTAATGTTGGCGATTTTGTCATCGCGTTCCTTCGCCTTTTGGGTTTTGGCATCAGCGCTTAATGCAGGGGCATCGAGTTGTTTGTTCAGATTGTTGATTTCATCGAGCGCTTTCTTATAGGCATCGGCCCGGTCGTCGTACTCTTTCTTGGCCGCGTTTTTGGCATCGTTAATCTTCGCCTCCGCGTCCTTGGTCTTGGTGTATTCCTTGAACGCGCGTTGCATGTCGATCGTGCCAATTTTAAGTGTGCTCTGGGCAAACACTGCGACTGGAAACGCGAGCGTGGAAGCCAGAACCATCGAGAGAAGTTTTTTCATAAGACAGAGTTAAGGGTGATTGGAGACGCTTTAGACCGTAATAGACGGGATTCGTTCAAAATTGGTAACCGACGTTGAAATTGAATTTCCCGTTGCTGCTGTTCCCGTCGCGTTGAATTGGAATGCCGTAGTCGATGCGCAGCGGTCCAATCGGCAGATCAAGCCGAATTCCGACGCCGACGTCGGAGGTAACGTGGTCTCCACTGAAATCGTAGGCATCACTGTGGACAAAACCGGTATCGTAAAAAATCGCGCCACGCGCTTTTGCAACAATCGGGAAAGTGTATTCCACGGTCGCGCGTGCCAGCGATTTGCCACCCAGCGGCTCGCCAAACAGGTCTTTCGGGCCGACATCGCGGAAATCAAATCCGCGCAGATTGTTTGA
>DMCG01000237.1:13643-15586 GCA_003445855.1 Spartobacteria bacterium
ACTTCACCATTGAAGAGCAGAATGTTGTCCCACCAAAGATGAAAATATTGCGATGCCTCGAGGTCGAATCCATAGATTTGCGTGTCGCCGCCGAGGAAACCGCCGGCTACGTAAGGCGTCAAACTGATCCGCTGCCCACGACGTGTCAGCAATGGACTGTCGCGCCGGTCGAAAACGAGGCCGGTGAGGATCTCGCTCTTTAGCCGTGCTCCTTCTTCGGCGCGAATTAGCGGGGAAGCTGAAGGGGACACGTTGAAGAGCTCGAGATCTTCCAGGCGGTAACCAAGCGTCGCATACATAAAGGCATTAAGCGGCTTGCGCAGCTCCATTGAAAAGCCATAGTTGCGTTGATCGTAAATGGAGCTGAGGAAATTCGCCTCGCTGAAAAATATCTGGCCGCCAAGCGACAACCGGCGATCGAATAACCACGGTTCCGTCACTGCCAAAATAAAGTCCCTGCGTTGCGTGCCGTACTGCACCCGCAGTCTGAACTTCTGGCCGGCGCCAGTGAAGCCGGGCCAATTCAGCAAATCAAAATTGCCTTGCGTCAGTTCAACAAAACCGACCAGTTGGTCAATGGTGCTGAAGCCGCCGCCGAAACTCAGCGCGCCAGTCCGTTTCTCCTGCACTTCAATCGTCAGATCTTTGCGTCCCGCGACTCCTGTGTCTTCCGGATAAGTTTCGACTTTGGCAAAGTAGCCCAGGTTTTCCAGGCGCTTTTTACTAGTCTCCACCCGCACGGTGTCGAAGACATCGCCCGGCGCGATCAGAACCTCACGGCGGATCACCTTGTCCTTGGTGCGGGTGTCGCCCACGATATTGATCCGTTGAACAAAGAAGCGGTTGCCTTCTTCGATTTGGTAATGGACATCGATGCGCCCTGGACCGGCTGGCGAGCCTTGCGGCACGATTGAAAGATCGACATAACCGCCGGTGCCATAGGCATCGGCAATCGCTTTCGCATCGTCATGCAGAGCTTTTGGCGAATAGACGGCGCCCTCGTTCATCTTGAGCAGGTGGCGGATCTTTTCCTCCGTTGTGGCCTTCTCGCCCGAGACTGAAATTTTGCCGACGTGATATTGCGGCCCCTCAGTCACCACGATCGTGATGATCATTGGGCCATTCTCGCGCTCTTTCCGAACGTCTTTCACCTCCACGTCGATGTAGCCGTGGTTTTGATAGAATTCTTTAATGCTATCGAGGTCTTGCTGTAACTGCGTCTCGTCGAGTCGGCCGGATTTATCGAAAAACGAAATGAGCGTCTTGCCTCGCGTTTTCATCTGCTTGCGTAGAACCGTCTCGCCGAAGTGATCATTGCCCTCGAAATGGATCCGGCGCACCGCCCCCTTCACGCCTTCGTTGATTGTGTAGGTCACTCGCGCAGTTCCACGCTTCTCGTCGATGGGATCGACCCGATACTTCACGTCAATGTCAGTGAACCCCTTCGCCTGATAGCGCTCGATGATTTTTTGGCGCGCTTTCTCCATCTCTTCTTCGTTCACTGGCTGATTGATCTTCAATCCTATGTCCTTGCGAATCTTTTTTGCGGTGACTCGCTCAGCGCCATCAATTTCGATCTCGCGCACGACGGAACGCGTCTGCACCGCCACGACCACCTTTACGCCATCACCTTCCGGCTGAGCGAAGATGCGAACATTTAAAATGGAGCCGGTCTTATAGAGATTTTGGATGTCCTGCTCGACGACTTGATCGGAGTACGGCTGCCCGACGCCTGTCCGCATCTGCGCGAGGATCCGCTCCTTGCTCACCGTCGCAGGTCCAGTGTACTGCACGTCGACCGAACGGACGACCGGAGGGGCTTGTCCAGAGGCCGATGCAGCGCCGAGCATCACGCAAATGAATGCGAGCAAAATTGAAGACGCCGGGCGGCGCAGCGATCGGGAAATTTGTCTCATGAATTAAGAAGCGCAGTCCCGCGCAGC
>DMCG01000237.1:15847-17162 GCA_003445855.1 Spartobacteria bacterium
CGTTTAGTTCAAAAGCTCGTACCAATTGTTCCGTCGCCGTGGTTCGTAACCGGCATCGCGAATGAGCGATTCGATTTGCGCCGCATTTAATCGAAATGTTGTCCCGGCGCTGCTCACCACATTCTCTTCCATCATTACCGAACCGAAATCGTTCGCGCCGTACTTCAACGCCACCTGGCCTATCGCCGGCCCTTGCGTGACCCAGGAACTCTGGATGTTCTCGATGTTGTCCAAGAAAATTCGGGCCAGCGCCTGCGTCCGCAAATATTCCGCCACACCGGTGGGATTGTCGATCTTGAGCACGGTGTGCTGCGGTTGAAACGTCCAGCAAATGAACGCCGTGAAGCCCGCACTCTTGTCCTGCTGAGCGCGAATGCGCTGCAAATGCTCGACTCGATCTTCAATCGTCTCCACGTGGCCGAACATCATCGTCGCGCTCGATTTCAATCCGAGCTCGTGCGCTACTTGCATCACTTCGAGCCATTCATCGCTGTTGATTTTTAACGGCGAAATTTTCTTGCGCACACGGTCCACCAGGATTTCGCCTCCTCCTCCGGGAATTGATCCCAGTCCCGCGTTCTTAAATTCCGAAATCACTTCCCGCAGCGGCATCCGGAACGTCTCCGCAAAATGTTGAAACTCCGGCGGACTGAATCCATGAATGTTGATGTGCGGATATTTTTCGCGGATGTGCCGCAAAAGATCGACATACCATGTGAATGGCAATTTCGGGTGGTGCCCGCCCTGCATTAGGATTTGAACACCGCCCGCGGCGGAAAGTTCGTCCAGTTTCTGATCGATCTGCTCGAACGACAGCACGTAATGATCTTCATCGCGCTCCGTGCGGTAAAACGCGCAGAACTTGCAGTAAACATTACAGACGTTCGTGTAATTGATGTTGCGATCGACAATGTAAGTGACGATCTCGTTTCCGCTGCCGTTGTAGGACAAGCGCTTCGCTTGTCGTCTCCGTTCATTCGCCAGTACGCCCAGCTCTTCCAGCGGCATTCGATAAAGCTCCAGCGCTTCGTCGGAAGAAATCCGCTCGCCCGCGAAAACTTTTTCCACCAGCGCCTCTCGATTTAATGCCACCATGTCGATCAAATCCTAAATGATCGATCCGCGTTCCGCACGCACGGAATCGCGTCTACAATTCATCGATGGAAAAATCTGCCGCCATCGTCGGAGCGGGTGTTTCGGGGTTGACTTGTGCCGTTGTTTTCGCCGAACGCGGATATCGCGCGGCAATTTTCGCGGCCGAAACTGGGCAGCGCACAACATCCGCGGCCGCCGCTGCAATCTGGTATCCGTACGA
>DMCG01000124.1:0-10176 GCA_003445855.1 Spartobacteria bacterium
TCGTCTTAGGAAACCTCCGTTCTTCTGCCGAATTTTTCAAACTTCATTTCGGTCTGGCGATTTTGAAACGACGGGGCGCCAGAAATACCATGTCTTCGGTAAGAACCGATGGACGATGAGGGCATATAGGGCAACGATCGCGGCGGTCGTGAATACAATCACGCAGTCCATAACGTTCCTTTCTGCCGCAAACCGTAGAATCGTCAGGCGCCGCGCGCTTGGCGCGGTTTGAGTTTCGCTGAGCGAAAATTGCTCTAGAGGATGAACATTGCTGCGGCTGCGCCGAACATCACCAGCACGGTGACGCCGACGATGATGCGCGACGGCCAAGAGCTTGGCTGACCTTGCATCAATTTGCGATCGGACGCCGCGAGCAGAATGCCCACGAGCAGGAACGGCGCAAGCACTCCATTGATAACGGCAGTGTAGAAGAGCGCTTTCAGTGGATTGATGTTCAAAACATCGAGAGCGATTCCAAGTAGGGTAGAAAGAATTACAACCGCATAGAAAGGAATTGCGCCCCGGAATGGTTCATCGAGTCCTTCCCGCCACGAAAAGGTTTCTGCGAAAGCGTACGCGGCTGATCCCGTGAGAGTGGGAATTGCCAGCATTCCAACGCCGATCACACCAAGTGTGTAAAGAGTCGAAGCGAAAACGCCGGCGAGCGGGCGCAGGGCTTCTGCCGCTTGCCGCGAAGTCTCAATGTTCGTGATTCCGTGTCTGTGAAGCGTGAGAGCGGTGGCAAGGATGATGAAATACATCACGATGTTGGAGAAAAACGTTCCAACGCCAACATCGAGTTCGCGCAAACCCAATTCACGGCGCGTTGCGCCTAAACGGTCCGCGAGCATGCGGCGTCCCATCGCCTTTTCTTCTTCCACCTCTTGAGACGCTTGCCAGAAAAACAAATAGGGACTGATTGTCGTTCCAAAAATCGCCACGAGGTTTTGCTATGCGTTGTGATCTGACGGCAGCGATGGAATGAAGGTATCGCGCAACACGGCCCGCCAATCGGGACCGATTATGAAAGCAGTGATGACGTAAGCAAAAAGAATTAGCGCCAACCATTTCATAATCCCCGCAATTCTATGGTAGCGAAAGCGGATCGTGGCGATCGCGATTGCAACACCAAAGACTACGACATAGATGTGCGAATTGATTCCTGTCAGCATCTCCGCGGAATCCGCCATTCCCGAGAGATCTGCGCCGACGTTGATGCTGTTTGCAGCGAGAAGCGCCGCCGCTCCAAAGAAAAGCAGCGAGCGCGGGCCCTTTCGCCGCAAAGCGTCGCCTAGACCCATGCCGGTAACCATTCCGATCCGCGCACACATGAATTGCACGCACGCCATCAGCGGCCAGGTGATGAACGCCGTCCACAGAAGTGAAGTGCCAAGCTGCGCCCCGACAATCGAGTAGGTCGCGATGCCTGATGGATCATCGTCCGCCGCGCCGGCGGTTACTCCAGGACCGAGCGCCGAAAGAAAGCGGCGGAGGATGCCAGTTTTAGTTCGATGTGCTACAGCGTCCATCTCGGTCTTAGGTTCAGAGAAAGGGATTGAACGCCTCGATTGCTCACTATTTCGCGAGCGACCGCGCGAGGTGAAACAGTTCTGCGTTCAGCGGTTTTTGTTTTCCGACGACGTCTGCGAGAGGCGTCGCGGTGATCTCTCCTCGCTGTATGCCGATAAGAATCCCTCTTTCACCGGCCAGTAAACGATCGACCGCTCCGGCACCCAATCGGCTCGCCAGAACGCGATCAAAAGCGGTCGGAGCGCCCCCGCGCTGGACGTGACCCAGCTTGGTCACCCGCAATTCAAACTGCAATCGATCGCGGTGCTCGAGGAAATATGCGTGCAGTTTTTCCGCATTGAAGGTTGCGCCTTCCGCGACAACGACAAGCGCATGAGATTTTCCCCGGTTGTAAGCATCGCGTAACTCTTGCGCGACAGTCTCAGGATCTGATTCGATTTCCGGAACGACGATCGCATCCGCGCCGCCTGCGAACCCCGCCATCAGGCCGAGATATCCGCACTTTCTTCCCATTACTTCGACGAGGAAGGCGCGATGATGTGACGAAGCGGTCACTTTGAGCCTGTCGATTGCTTCGAGCGCAATGTTTAATGCGGTGTCGACGCCGACGGTGACTTCAGTACCGCATAAATCATTATCGATTGTCGATGCAACGCCTACGACTGGAAATCCCAGTCGCGATAATGCGTGCGCGCCGGCTTGCGAGCCGTTACCACCGATTACGACAAGACCTTCGATGGACCGAGCGGCGAGAGCTGCCATCGCCTGAGCGATTCCGCGCTCGGTGCGAAACTCCTCACAGCGTGCGCTTCCAAGCATAGTGCCGCCCAAGTGCGAGATTCGACCAACGTCTCTTGGCGTTAATGGAGTAAAGTCGTCTCCAATAAGACCGGCATAGCCATGACGAACGCCCAAGACTTCGCTCGAATGCCAAACAGCGCGTCTCGTCACCGCGCGGATCGCTGCGTTCATCCCCGGAGAGTCGCCTCCGCTTGTTAAGACCGCGATTCGTTTCATAGAGACGTATCTTTTCTAAAAGAGTGACTGCATGCTTCGCCGCATTTGCGATTCGCTAACTGTTTCTTGCGACCCGCTGGCTCGCAAAACCAGTAGTTCCACCGTTTCTCTTGCCACCACAAGAAACGCACAAGATTTCACAATCTCGGAGGAGTCAAGTGCACCGACCCGACTCAGAATACACGAGCCATGAAATTAGAAACCATGCCAGTCCGTTCGGACCCAGCGCTTCTCAGCATTAAGAAAATCCTGGTGCCGGTTGATTTTTCGTCTTTGTCGAAGAAGGCATTCAAGTACGCTCTCCGGCTGGCGCAGCAGTTTAAGACAGAGCTTACTGTGCTTCATGTTCTCGAGCCCGCCGTTCCGCCGAGCTTTGAGGGATTGCAGATAGCGCCGCCGTTTCCTGAAGAGGCCCCGTCGGGCGCGGAAAAAAACCTGAGGACGTTAATCGATTCGGCGCGCACAGCGGGGGTGCCGAAGGTAAGATCCTTGTTTCGCCGGGGCCTCGCCTCACATGAGATTGTGGAAGCGGCCAAAGACCTGGATGTCGATCTTATCGTGATTGCCGCTCATGGTTACACCGGCTGGAAGTATTTCTGCATCTGTGGCACCGCCGAACGCGTAGTGCGCGCGGCGCCATGTCCGGTCCTCGTCGTTCGCGAGAAGGAGCACGAATTCATCTGAGGAGGTCGAAAAATGAAAACGAAAGCACCCGTCAAAAAGAAGAGCGAAAAGCGGTTGCCACAAAAGATCGGAACGGCTGGGCCTAAATTCTCATCTCAACCAGTTTGCCTGCATCGGCGGAGCGCGTCTGAATTTTCCTGTGGCATCGACGATCAGCGCGCACTTCTAGTCGAGGAATCGTTGGATGAGAGAGAAAGGAGAGGCTGATGACAATCGAAACTCGAGCTGAGGCGGAACCAATGACGACTCGTGTGGCGTTGCATCCGTTTCTCGCGGGCATGAATCGAAGGCAATTGGCGTTGCTCACGGACTGCGCAGTGGCTGTTCAATTTAAAAGAGGACAAGTGATTTTCCGTGAAGGCGAACTCGCGAATCGGTTTTATTTGATCGAAACTGGAAAGGTGATCCTGGAGTCGAGCGGCGGGTCGGGCGATCCAGTGGTCATCGATACAATCGGCGCCGGTGATCTATTGGGGTGGTCGTGGATGTTTCCGCCTCATACCTGGCACTTCACGGCGCGTGCGGTTGAGCCCACCACCGCCATCTTCTTTTCCGGGACGATCTTGCGCGAGTATTGCGAAAAGGACCACTCACTCGGTTACGAACTTTTGAAACGCATGACCGTGGTGATGAGTCGACGCATGCAGGCGGCGCGGAACAAAATGTTGGCCATTCACCATCGCAGCGACACTCTTCCGCCGGTGGGGCTGTCGCCATTTATGGAGCAGGAGCTCGACACCCGTGCGGGTGCTGATGACGATCGGTAATTTTGCGAGAGGGCTGACTAAAAACGCCTTCGCTGTCGGGCTAAGAGTCGAAAACTCCACCGTATTCGATTGCAAAATCGGCGTCGGGAAAGATACTGGATTATACACTGTTTATGACCGACGCCGCGCTGCCGAGTGCCACCAATAATGCGAACAAACAATTAATCGATACGCTGCTGCGCTCGCGCTTATTTCGTGATTACGAGAGCGTATTTACAAAAGCTACTGGTTTGCCGCTCGCGCTGCGGCCTCTGGAATACTGGCAGTTGGAACATCACCAAAAAACAAACGAGAATCGATTCTGCGCTCTGCTCGCGGAGCGGCCGGCGACGTTGGCCGTTTGTTTGCAGTCGCATGCGGAGATTGTTCAGCACACAGGCGCCACACCACGCAGCGAAACCTGCCCATTCGGTTTGACCGAAACGGCGGTGCCGGTGCGACTCGGTGAAGAAACAATCGGCTTTCTCCGGATCGGGCAGGTTTTGCGCCGCTTGGCCATCGAATCGGACAAGACGCGCGCCGCCGCCAAGCTCGCAGAGTGTGGCGTGCCGTTTACCGGCGGCATCCGCAAAGCGTGGGAGACGACGCCGATCATCCCGAAGGACAAATACAGCGCGATCGTGCGGCTGCTCACGTTTTTTGCCGAGCAACTCTCGGCCCTCATCAACCAAATCGTGCTCGAGAAACAGAACTCCGAGCCGCCGCTGGTGCGCAAGGCGCGCGAATACATCGAGCAACACAAAATGGAGCCGCTTTCATTGGCCGCCGTCGCGCAGGCATCTGGCGCGAGCGTGTTTCATTTCTGCAAAGTCTTCAAGAAAACGACTGGCCTGAAATTTACCGAATACGTTGGCCGGGTGCGATTGGAAAACGCCAAAACGCAGCTATTGAATCCGAATCGCCGCATCAGCGAGGTCGCTTATGACGTCGGTTTCCAGTCGCTGACCCAGTTTAATCGCATGTTCAAGCGAGTTTTTGGACAATCACCGACGGAATTTCGCGCTCACCTCAGCACAAACAAGCGGCGCGCCAAGGCTGCATAAGATCGCAATGGTAAGCCCAAACAAAATAGGTTTGGTGATTGGCGCGTTGATTGGCGGCTGGCATTTGTTTTGGTCTCTTCTCGTTGCCATCGGTTGGGCGCAACCGTTCATCGATTTCATTTTCTGGGCGCATATGATCCGCTCCATTTATGTAGTGAAAGCGTTCGATCCGGTCGCGGCTCTGACGCTCATTGTGATCACGTCAGTGATCGGGTACGTGTTCGGCTACGTCGGCGCAGTTTTCTGGAACAAGCTGCATCGACAATAGACGGAAGGCGCCCGTGGATTCGCGACCACTGGATCGTGCCGTTGCGCGCAAGAAATGACGCAATTTTAACAAGCGATGCTGAGTCAGACGACGCGGTTAGCCTCAATTTGAAGACATGAAAAAGCCCGATATTAGAAACATTCTCGTCCCGATCGATTTCTCGAGGCTGTCCAGGCCAGCAATCGACACTGCCAAAGGCTTGGCGCGAAAGTTCGACGCTAAGGTCCATCTAGCGCATGTACACGAATTTTATTACCCGGCGGGTTTCATAGCGCCGGCGGCACCGGTGCCGATGTCGATCATCACGTATCGTGCCAATGCGGCGCCGCGACGGGCCCGCGACCTCAAAGCGCTGGCCAAGAGACATGGTTTACCCACCGAAAACTGTCACGTCCTGAGCGGCACGCCTACATTCAATGAGATCTGCAATCTCGCACGGACGATCCCTGCCGATTTGATCGTCATGCCCACGCACGGCTTTACCGGGATCACACATTTTTTTGAGGGGAGCACCGCGGAACGCATCGTGCAGCATTCGCCTTGTCCAGTGTTGGTCGCACGAAAGCGAGAAAAAAAGTCGAGCCGAGTTGCGTCAAACGGAAAAGCGAGCGGCAGCATTAATACCATCCTTGTTCCGGTCGATTCTTCCCAATCTTCGTTCCAGGCGCTCGAATACGCGATCGAGTTTGCCGAGCGTGTTGCCGCGAAGCTGATCATTTTTCACGCGGTGCATTTTGGTTACGCATTCACCGCCGATGGCTACGGCATGTACGATCTTTCCATCTTAATAGAAGCCGCGCGTAAGGACGCCGAACGTCAGATGGAAAAATTTGTGCGACTCGCGAAATTCCGAGGGGTAAAGTTCGAAACCGCCGTCAAAGTCGGGCCGCCTGTTTCAGAGATTTGCGCATTTGCTGAACAACGCGATGTCGATCTGATCATCACGGCCACGCATGGGCGAACCGGCTTTAAGCATCTGTTAATCGGCAGCGTGGCGGAACAGGTTGTACGCTACGCGCGCCGACCGGTGCTGGTCGTGCCGTCCCATCCGGAAGTGAGAGCGGCGAGATTAACCCGTGGAACTCGACGCGCTCAACAATCAACGGGTCGGCGTGCAAAGAGCCAAGCGTTGCTGATTTCAACCGAGAGGTTGACGAAAAGAAATCGAAAGCTGGTCGCGCATCAATTTCCCGAACGGCGCAAGACAAACAAGTTCCGCGAATCGCATTCGTTCTGATCGTTAGCGAGAGGCAAAACCACGTATGCCACAGCGAACACTGTCAAAAAGACGCGCCGTCGAGGATTCTCTCGAAGAGTCGAGACCGGACGACAAACTCAACATTAGAATCGTGCTTGCGCCGATAGATCTTTCGGCGGCCTCGATGCACGCGCTTAATTACGCGATCCGGATAGCGGAGCGATTTCAAGCCGACCTGCATCTCGTGTACGTTCACGAGAACGGTCATGAGTTTTCGGCCGACGCTATGTCGCAGCTGCTGCACGAAAGCGCCGAGATGAGGACGGGTGTGCACATCCAGGGAAGCGAAGCGCAGGCCGGCCGGGCTAGCTTGATTCGAGCGGAAAACTGTCACGTTCTGAGTGGCCGCGCATATCAGAAAGCATGTGACTTTGCGCGCGAACTCGCCGCGGACCTAATTGTTCTCGCGACACGCGGCCAAACCGGGATGGCGCGAGTCCTTCTCGGCAGCACGGCTGAACGCATCGTGCAATTCGCGCCTTGTCCGGTATTCGTGGCGCGACAGCGAAACGGGCCGGGGCAGACGAGTAGCGCGGGGATAAGTTCGACACAATTCGAATTCGCTCCGCGACGGATTCTCGTACCCGTAGATTTCTCCCAGTGTTCGCTCGCCGGCGTAAAGTACGCTGCGCTTTTTGCCAGGTCGTTCGATGCGAAACTTCATTTATTCCATGCGCTGTTCCCGCCCAATCCGGTGGTAATAGACCGATTGAGCGCGAATCTTTCCGGTGAGTTGGATGAAACGCGGCGCATGAACGCTCAGTTGGAAATGGAAGCGCTCATGCAGTTGGGATTTTTGCGCGGAGTGCAGTGCGAAACGGAGATCCGAACTGGATATGCGATTCAGGAAATCTGCGCCGAGATCGAGCGCGCGGATATCGATCTTGTTATCACTTCCACTCACGGCCAGACCGGAATGAAACATGCGCTTCTTGGCAGCGTCGCCGAGCACGTTGTGCGCTATGCAGAGTGCCCTGTGCTGGTCGTTCCATAAGAAGGGGCGCACTCCGGTAAGAGCCAAGAAACGCCCGGTTTTTAGCAAAGCGCGCTGAGAGGGCTTGCCCATCTCTGAATTAATGTTTGGCCATGAAGACGATGATTGAAGAAGGCGAACCACCAACAACTTCGCAGCAAACAGCAGCGAGTCGCGCCTCAAACCCGGTAGTGAAGCCGGCCGATCGCGAACAAGCGTTGCAGATCAAGACCATTCTTGTGCCACTGGATTTTTCGCGCGCCTCCATGCAGGTGCTTAAATATACGATCCCGCTCGCGGAAAAATTCAAAGCCGCCATTCATCTGGTTCATGTACAGCCTGCGGATGAGCTGACTGCAATCTCACGCGCTGGACATTGGATGCTCAACTGCGCCGATGCGATTGCATTAATGCAAGACCGGCTGGCTGAAGTTCAGCGCAAACATGACGTTCGGTTCTGGCCGGACAACTGCCACGTTGTCTCAGGACGGCCGTTCGAGGAAATTTGCAAACTGGCCCGCGAAATCGAAGCTGATCTGATCGTTCTGCCGACGCGCGGCCATAGTGGACTGAAACACATTGTTCTCGGAAGCACGGCGGAACGCGTCGTGCGTTATGCGCCGTGTCCGGTGCTCGTCCCGAGGGGAAAGAAATACAAGGGCGCGATTTTGAACGGCGCATCAGCGGGTAAGTTCTCTCTCCGTAAGATTCTAGTTCCCGTAGATTTCTCGGAGTGCTCACTCGCGGGTGTTAATTATGCCGCGCGCCTGGCAAAACGCTTCGGAGCAAAAGTCTGCCTTTTTCATGCTATTTACCCGCATCACGATCTGATCATGGCCGATCGGATGTCTGGCAGGATCTTGTCGGTAATAGAACAGGTTCAGATCACCGCTCGGGCGCAGATGAGCGAGCTGAAACAGTTGAAATCTTTGCGTGGACTCGCATGCGAAACCGAAATTCAAGTCGGCTACCCGGTGGATCAAATCTGCGCTCACACGGGCTGGCCAGAAATCGATCTCGTTGTTACGGCGACACACGGCCGCACCGGATTCAAACATGCTTTGCTCGGCAGCGTGGCCGAGCATGTCGTGCGCTACGCCGAATGTCCGGTAATCATTGTCCCAAGCCGGGGCGGCACCTAACACACCATGAAAGAAAACATTGTCCTTTTAGTTGACGCCGATGGCGATTCTGAAGGCATCGTATCGGAAGCGGCGGCTCGCACCGGCCGCGATGTGCTACTGGCGAAGACGAGTCGGGACGCGATTAGGATCTTAGGGGACCAAATGCGGCGCCTCGACATTGTTATTATTGATGTCGATCCAGGGGCGCATGGGCTTGCCCTACTTGAAGCGATCAGCGGCTGCGCTGAAAGACCGCCGATACTTGTCGTCACAGCGTTGGAAGAGACCTACATGAAACCGATCGCGGCCGAACACGGGGCCGCGGCCTGCCTTGGCAAACCGATCCGAATCGAAACGCTCAAGTCCGCGCTTGATGCGGTGTCGGCAAAGAGGTCGCAAATGTTAACGTGCGATCGATGGGGATTTTTAATCCCCTCACCCCTACACAAGAAATTGAATGTGAAGTCCAACTTTCGCGGCATCAGTGCGAAACTGAGTGCGATCACTACGAAGAAAGAGCGAAGCAAAGCCAACAAATTCCGCAAAAGAGCATCCTCATCATGAACCAGGCGGAACCGGCTCTTGAAAAGATGGCTGCTCCCGAGCGTGCGGCCGGTTCCCATGTGGTCGAGTTGCGTAATTTGAGTTTGCGCTTCGGAGACAAGAAGGTTTTGGACGCCGTTTCTCTGTCTGTTGATCCACAAGAACGACTCATGATCATCGGCCTAAGCGGCGCCGGCAAAACGACAATTCTGCGCTTAATCGTGGGCATCTTATCTCCGACGGAAGGCTCGGTTTTCTTCAAACAACAGGACATTTCCCGCCTAACTCGACACGGCCTTGAACAGATGCGAACTCGGATTGGAATGGTGTATCAGGATGCGGCGCTGCTCAGTTCGATTACGGTGCGTGAAAATCTGGCACTCCCATTACAGGAGCTGACCGAAAAAACTCCGGGCGAGATCGATAAGATCGTCGACGAGAAACTGGAGCTGGTCGAAATGGCCGGCGATGGCGGACTGATGCCATTCGAACTGAGCGGCGGCATGCGGAAACGCGTTGGGCTTGCTCGCGCGCTCGTGATGGAGCCGGAATTGATTCTCTTCGATGAGCCCACCGCCGGACTCGATCCCGTGGTTAGCTCTGTGATAGATCAACTTATTATCGGCCTCACGGAGCGATCAAAAGTGACTTCGATAATCGTCACACACTTAATGGACAGCGCATTCCGGCTCGCGACGCGTATGGCAATGCTGCACGAAGGGAAAATTATCGAAGAAGGCACGCCGGCGCGCATGAAACAATCGAAGAACCCGGTTCTGGTTCAGTTCCTAAGCGGCAGCGCGGAAGGCCCCATCTTCAAACGCAGCAAGTATCACATGCTCTCACCGGCTGACTAAAACCGCTCACGGCCTCCTGCGGCGGTGGCGAACAGTGAGCCAGGTTGCGACCACAATCGCGCCGATGAATGCAGCGGCCATGTCTTTTTGTGCATCCCAAATGTCGCCTTGA
>DMCG01000124.1:10454-10618 GCA_003445855.1 Spartobacteria bacterium
GTGCATCCCAAATGTCGCCTTGAGTCCCGAGATAAGCGGACCCGAGATCGGGCCGAACGATTTGCGCGATGATCGCTTCGAGAATTTCGAAGAAGCTGCTCAAGGCGGCGAGAGCTGCTACGGCCAGCCACGTGCCCCATGTTGTGCGCGCGCCGGCGGAGCGA
>DMCG01000124.1:10941-11135 GCA_003445855.1 Spartobacteria bacterium
TTAGAAGTTCCCGCATCGGATAAAGCAGCAGAAAACCGAAAGCAAAATGGATCACGCGATCGTAGTGATTGCGTTTTAAGTGCAGTAAATCGGCCAGCCAAAAACCGGCAGGAACCTTGGCGTAGGTATAATGCGTGCCGATCGCGTGCATCGGCAGAAACATCACTATCAGCAGATAGGAAAAGTTCGAGAAT
>DMCG01000221.1:0-2824 GCA_003445855.1 Spartobacteria bacterium
GAAATCGCGAATGACCGAATTGTTTCCGAACGCACACCGGTCCGCTCGGTCGCCGGTTCGAGCGAAGGCGCCACGATTAAAACCGCGCGTTTAAATCTCGATTCCAGCGGCGCGTATGCGGTCGCCAGTCACACCGCCGAAAAATCGAACACGCGTTTTGCGACCGTCAGTTACACCCTGCGCACGGATGAGGGCGGCGATCCAGTCTGGGTCATCACGCTGGAGAACCAATCCGCGCGACCGGTCGGCACAATTTATATCGGAGCGAACCGCGGCAACGTTACGCGCACCGAGGGAATGTTCGCCGGGGCCAGCATGCAGGAAGTGGAAACCGATCGTGACGCAGAACGAGACACCGAAGATGGCGGCGGCATAATCAGCACGACCAAGGTGCGGATCAAACGAGCTTTCCGCCGCGCTCAGGATGAAGCGCGAGACATGTTCGAAAAAGTGCACCGCTCCTTCCAGGATTTCATCAATCGCGACTGATTGGGCGCCGACAAGATCGACAAGGTGACTACGCTGGTTCAAAACAAAAGTCGCGACGAAATCTGGCCGGCACTGCCGTTTCCGGAATGGAAAGAGACTTGCGCCACGCTTCACATGTGGACGCAAATCGTTGGCAAGATCCGGCTCGCGCTCACGCCGTGGACGAACCATTCCTGGCACGTCACCCTCTACCTAACGGCGCGCGGCCTAACGACTTCGCCGATTCCGCATGGCGCCAGGATATTCGAGATCGAATTCGATTTTATCGATCACAAGCTATCGATCGCGACCGCTGATGGCGCGCGGCGCGAAATTCCGCTCCTTCCCCGAAGCGTTTCTGAATTTTATCACGCGCTCATGTCGATCTTGCGTGAGTTGGATTTGCCGGTTTCGCTCAACACCATGCCCAATGAGTTACCCGACCCAATTCCGTTCGAGCGCGATGAAATGCACCGCGCCTATGATCGCGATTACGCAAATCGATTCTGGCGTGTTCTCGTGCAGGCCGATCGCGTCTTCAAAGAATTTCGTTCGCGCTTCTGCGGCAAATGCAGCCCAGTGCATTTTTTCTGGGGCAGTTTCGATCTTGCCGTGACGCGATTCTCCGGTCGCGCCGCACCTCCGCATCCTGGCGGCATTCCACACTTGCCCGACTCCATCACGCGCGAAGCTTATTCGCAAGAAGTGAGCAGTCTCGGCTTTTGGCCAGGCAACGCCGCCGCGCCGATGCCGCTGTTCTATTCGTATGCATACCCGGAGCCATCCGGATTTGCGAAAGCAAAAGTTCAACCGGAGTCCGCCTCGTACAACGCAACCATGCACGAATTTATTTTACCTTACGATGCAGTGCGCACAGCAGACTCGCCAGATGCCGTGCTTCTGGAGTTCGCTCAGAGCACTTACGACGCGGCGTCCATCCTCGCGAAGTGGGAGCGGGACGCGCTGAAAGAAGTGAAACCTTCCTTGCTTTCTGAGCGGCGGCATTTGTAATTAGAGGCGATGATTTCAAAGGAAGTAGCGCAAGCCGAACAAGGAGCATGGAGTGAAGTGGCACCGGGATGGCGTCAGCTTTACGGCGATTTCGATCGGCTTGGGGTCAGCATCGAGTGGCATGATTTCCGCATCGCGCAGCCGCTCGACTGGGGACGCAGTTTTCATCGGCAGAGCCTTGAGTTTTGTTTAAATCTCAGCGGTCGGGGCGCGGTGGGCGCTCATGGACGGACGCGGAGCGATTATCACCCTGGGAACTCCGGTTATTACGCTATTGCGAACGAGCCGGTGCCTGCGTCACGTCAGGCGCACGATCATCATCAGTTTGTCACCCTTGAATTTTCCCGCGAACATTTACAAAAGCAGTTTGTGCAAAACGAAGCCGACTTGGAACCGGAGATTCGGCGGGTGATTTTCGGTGATAAAGCCGAGAGCGTAGTGGCGCCGGCCCGCCCGATGTCGATCCAACAGCGCGATGTCGTGGCCAGTCTGGCGGAGCCGCCAGTCGCGAAAGCGGCGCAGATTCTTTGGTACCAAAGCAAGGCACTCGAGTTGATGGCGCATTTTCTTTTTGCACCGAAGGACCCCGAATTTTTTTGCATGCGCCAAAAACGCGTGGCGCGCGAACGCGTCGAACGCGCCAAGGAGCTGCTGGCGCGCGATTTGGCGAACCCGCCCACGCTCGAAGCGCTCGGTCAGGAAGTTGGCTGCAGTCCGTTTTATCTCAGCCGGATCTTTTCCCGCGAAGTCGGCCTCACTATTCCGCAATACTTGCGCAATCTGCGAATGGAACGCGCGGCCGAACTGCTGCGCACGGGGCGCTACAATGTAACTGAAGCCGCAACGGAAGTGGGTTATTCGAGCCTCAGTCATTTCAGCAAGGCATTTTGCGAAACCATCGGCTGTTGCCCGGTGCTTTATCCCGCGGCGAAGAACGTCATTCTCGACCGCTGATCTTTCGCCACGTTAAAGTGGTGATTGTCGATCTTACGATTGAATGAAAATCACGCGCGCATTGATTTCCGTTTCCGACAAGAAGGGCATTGCCGCCCTCGCCCGCGCGCTCGAACGCCAGGGCGTGGACATCATTTCCACTGGTGGCACGGCTGAGTTGTTAAAAAAAGAAAAGATCCCCGTGCGTGAGATTTCCAGTTTCACTGCATTTCCCGAGGTGCTGGAAGGGCGCGTCAAAACTTTGCACCCGCGTGTGCATGGCGGACTGCTTTACAAAAGGGGCAATCCAAAACACGAAGCCGAGGCCCGTGAATTCGGTTTTGAGCCGATCGACCTCGTGGTCGTGAATCTTTATCCTTTCGAAGAGACGATCGCGAAACCAAAGGTCACG
>DMCG01000221.1:3085-4246 GCA_003445855.1 Spartobacteria bacterium
ATCGACATCGGCGGGCCGTCGATGATTCGCAGCGCCGCGAAAAATTACGAATCGGTCACGGTGGTTGTCGATCCAGCCGATTACGAGGCGGTGCTGGAAAACATTCGCGATAACGACGGCGCGACGACATTGAAATTGCGCGAGCACCTTGCCATCAAAGCTTTCATCAAATGCTCCGATTACGACCGCGTCATCGGCAATTTTCTTAACAAGGAACAAACGACCGACGCATCATTTTCGATCTCGCTTCCACTCGTCACCCGCCTGCGCTACGGCGAAAATCCGCACCAAACCGCGGCGCTTTACGGCGATTTCGATCGACATTTCGAAAAACTTCACGGCAAGGAACTTTCCTTTAACAATATTCTCGACATCAGCGCAGCGACGAATCTGATCGCGGAATTCGAACAACCGACGGTTGCGATTTTAAAACACACGAATCCGTGCGGCGTCGGTTCCGATGTCGATCTTCGCAAGGCTTGGGAAAAGGCGTTTGCGACGGACAAGCAAGCGCCGTTTGGCGGCATTATCGTTTGTAACCGGTCGATCGATGAGCCACTGGCGAAAACGATCAGCGAAATCTTTTCCGAGGTGATTGTCGCACCGGATTTCGGCACCGAAGCACGCACGATTTTGCAGAAGAAAAAAAATCTGCGGCTCATCCGCCTGACGGCTCCAGCAGCTGAGACAAGATCGACAATCGATATTCGCTCGGTCTGCGGCGGACTACTTGTGCAGGACGCAGACGCCACCAATCAGATTTCACAAAATGTCGTGACAAAACGTCAACCCACGAAAATCGAACTCAAGGCAATGCTTTTCGGATGGCGCGTGGTCAAGCACGTCAAATCGAACGCGATTGTTTACGCCGGACCCGATCGCACGCTGGGAATTGGCGCCGGCCAAATGTCGCGTATCGATGCTTCGCGCATCGCGATTTGGAAAGCGGAGGAGAGCGGCCTCTCGCTCAAAGGCAGTGCCGTGGCAAGCGATGCGTTCTTTCCGTTTCCCGATGGTTTGATTGCCGCGGCCGAAGCGGGCGCCACCTGTGCCATTCAACCGGGCGGTTCAGTCAGGGACAAGGAAGTGATTGCCGCCGCCAATGAACGCGGCATGGCGATGATCTTCACCGGCATCCGGCATTTTCGGCACTAAGATCGA
>DMCG01000256.1 GCA_003445855.1 Spartobacteria bacterium
TAAGCGGCGATGTCCGTCTCGTGCGTCACCATCACGATCGTGATGCCGCGATCATTCAGCTGTTGGAAAATACCCATGATTTCGATACTCGTGCGACTGTCGAGGTTTCCAGTTGGCTCATCCGCCAGCACGACTTCCGGATCGTTGATCAAGGCGCGCGCAATCGCCACCCGCTGTTGTTGACCGCCGGAGAGTTGGCTCGGATGATGGTCCTCACGGCCTTCGAGTCCGACCGAGGCCAGAACGCGATCGGCTTTTTCCCGAAGTTGCGCATTCGTCAGCCGATGAACGCCATAAAGCAGCGGCAACTCCACATTTTCCCGTGCCGATGTGCGCGGCAACAAATTGAAGTTTTGAAAAATAAAACCGATTTGGCGATTGCGAATGTCCGCGAGTTGGTCCCGCGCCAGTCCCGAAACATCCGCACCGTCGAGCATGTATCGGCCTGCGCTTGGCCGATCGAGACAGCCGAGAATATTCATCAAAGTCGATTTGCCGGAGCCGCTCGCGCCCATCAACGCAACGAATTCACCGCGCTGGATCTCGAGCGAAACGCCCCGCACCGCGCGAACTTCCATCTCGCCGGCGCGATACGTTTTCTCCACGTCGATCAATCGGACAACTTCACCGTTGTTCATGTCGATCTTAGCTTCGCATCACGGGAAACGGCGCGGCCCGCCGCCAAATGGATTGGCCGGAGGCGAAGCGGCCGCAGTTGTCGATGTAAGCTCGGCCGTCACGACGCGATCGCCTTCCTTCAAACCGTCAACAACTTCGGTCATGACCCCGTCGCTGATTCCGGTCCTGATCTGCACCGAGTGAGGGCGGCTTCCCGATAAAACGTAAACCGTGCGTTCGTTTCGGCGTTCTCGCCCCCCGCTTGTTCTTGCTCCCCTCGGCGACGATGTCGATCTTGCCTCGGCCGGCGTCGGCGCGTCCGCCGGCCGATAACGCAGCGCCGCGTTCTTGATTTGCAGAGCATCGTCGCTGTGCGTAACGATAATGGAGACGTTCGCCGTCATGCCCGGTTTCAGTTTCAAATCCGGGTTCGCGACGCCGATGACCGTGTCGTAGGTAACGACGTTCTGAACTGTGATCGGCGCGTTGCGGACCTGCACCACCTTTCCGTGAAACGTCCGATTGGGAAATGCGTCCACTGTAAAATCGACCGCTTGATCGACCACCACTGCGCCCACATCGGCCTCGGCCACGTTCGAATCGATCTGCATTTTCGTCAGATCATTCGCTATCGTAAAAATCACCGGCGCTTGCAGGCTCGCGGCAACCGTCTGGCCGACGTCGACGTTGCGCGAGATGACCACGCCGTCGACCGGCGATGTAATCCTGCAATGGTCAAGATCTGCTTTCGCTTTGTCGAGAGCGCCTTGTTTAATTTTCACGTTGGCTTCCGCCTGATGCAGATTCGCCATCGCCTGATCGAGGTCGGCTTGCGACGAATTTTTCTTCGCAAAGAGTTCCTGCGTGCGCGCCGCGTTAAGTTTTGCAAGCTCAAGCGCGGCCTGCGCGCTCGCCAGATCGCCTTCGGCCTGCGTGACCGTCGCTTGAAAAAGTGCCGGATCGATTTGCGCGACTACCTGCCCGGCTTTGACCTGCGAATTAAAATCCGCGAACAATTTCGCGACGTTGCCGGAAACCTGGCTGCCGACCTGCACGTTCACCACCGGGTTCAACGTGCCCGTCGCAGTGACTGCTTGCGTGATTGGCCCGCGCGAAACCGCCGTGGTCTGGTAGTTTGCAGCGCCTCGTTGCCGGCACTGATGCACGGCAAACAAAAGAACGAGCAGTCCAATAACGGCAACAAGCAGCGGAAAAAAACGCTTCATGCGGGCGAGTGTTGACTTCGCATATAACTAAAGACAGGAAAAGACGGTGCGCCGTTACATCGACATCTACTCCATCATGCTGCGGAATTCGCTCATCCGCGAGATGAGTTTCAAAGCGAACTTCCTCCTCTGGCTGATCGTCGAGGTTCTCTGGTTCTGCGGGCAAATCGTTTTCTTCAGCATTATTTTTGGGCAGGTCGATCGCATCGGAGATTGGACGAAGTGGGAAGTGGTTCTGCTCGTCGGCACACACCAGATCATCGCGCAGCTTTTCCAGGCGTTCTTTTTTGTGAATGTCGCAAATATTCCTGAGCTGGTTCGCACCGGGAAACTCGATTCGCTCCTCGTCCTGCCGATCGACAGCCAATTTGCGGTTTCGACCAAACAATTCGGCCTCGACAGCGTGATCAACGCGGCGCTGGGCGGATTGGTCGTTTGTTTTTCACTCGCGCGGCTGGGCATTGTTCCCGGTCCGATGTCGATCTTGCTTTACCTGACGGCCCTCGGATTTGGCGTCGCGGTGCATTACTCGATCATGCTCAGCCTGGCGGCCGTGAGTTTTTGGATCGTGCGCGCGCAAGGGCTCGTTTACGGCTACTTCAACTTTCTCAACATCGCCCGCTATCCGGACGTAATTTATCCGAGACTTTTTCGGTTCGTTTTTGGCTGGATCATTCCCGTTGTCATCGTCGCAAATATTCCAGCTCGGTTACTCATCAAATCACTCGGGCAACCGGGCCGGTTGATGCTGCAATTGGTCACCGCGTCCACTATCGTCTTCTGTTTGTCGCGCGTTTTCTGGCGTTTTGCCCTGCGCCATTACTCCAGCGCCAGCTCGTAAGATTGACATAAACCACGCGGAAATTGGTCAAATCTTTGCGTGAAATCTCTGCTTGCGCCTTTGATGAAATGTTCTTAATTAAGCCTCCATTTTTGGCGCCGGAAACCGCAGGCGCCTTCAATTATGCCCAAATCAAAGAAGAAGAAGAAGATTCCCGCTAAAAGGCCCGCCGCGCGTAAAGCAAAGGCGACTCGCAACATCTCCGCCAAAAGATCGACATCGAAAAGGGCGGTGCACACCAGAACAAAAGCGGCGAAGCGTTCGCCGAAGTTTTCGAAAGCCAAAAGAGGAAGCAATGATTCG
>DMCG01000019.1:0-1588 GCA_003445855.1 Spartobacteria bacterium
CCATGCTATACGTGAGTCACGTATAGCATGTCCGGGGGGATGAAAATCAATTTCAGCGCAATCCTATCGCGGCGCGGACGCGCGGCATGACTTGATCAGCGATTTCGTTTGCGCGTTTCGCGCCGCGGGCAAGCACATTGTCGATGTACAACTTGTCAGCCAGATTTTCTCCGCCGCGTTTGCGCGTTGGCCCGAAATATTTTGTGGCCTCTTCTGGATTGCGCTGCCTAACTTTTCGGCGGCTTTTCGCCGGTCTCACCAGTCTTTTTGCGCGATTGCAGGTCGAGGCGGCGCCTCCATTCTTCCATCCAGAGATCAGCCTCTTCGTGAGTTTGAAAGCGGAAAACGCCTTTCATTGACTTTAGCTTTCTGAGTTTCTCCCGATACTCAGCCGTAGTCTCAGGCGTTAGGGGTGAAGCCATTCCAAGACGCTTATAGCAGCACTTTTCCCCGTCAACAAACAGCAAGGTTCGCGAACGCCTCAATTCTTTTCAGTTTTCATAAGCAGGAGACCGCGCAGCTCTTCTTCGCTCAAACCGTCGATGCGAATTATTTTTTCGCGCGATTTTTGTCCGCGCTTCAGCGTGATCCTGCCTTCGGAGATATTCAATTCTTCAGCCAGGAACGTACGCAGCGCAGTGTTTGCTTTTCCTTCTAGTGCCGGGGCGCGCAGTTTGATCTTGATTGCACTCCCATGCTCGCCCATCACCTTGTTCTGCTTCGCATTTGGAACAATGTGAAACCGGAGAGTTGCCATCGGGTGAATGAATGACTGGGTTTCGTCCGACCCGGAAAGCTTTCGGGGCCGCTACAGGCCGACCGCATCGCGCACGCGCGCCATCACCCGATCAGCAACTTCGTTTGCGCGTTCGGCGCCACGGGACAGGACATTGTCGATGTACGATTTGTCGGCCAGGATTTCGTCGCGGCGTTTGCGCATCGGCGCGAAAAATTCCCAAAGCTTTTCAAAGAGTTGTTTCTTGAAATCGCCATAGCCGGTGCCGCCTTTTTGAAATTGTTCCCGCATCTCTTCGATTTCGTTTTTTGAAGCGAAGAGCGAGTAGAGCTGAAAGATTGTCGATCTTGCGGGATCCTTCGCGGCTTCGACCGGCGTGGAATCGGTCACGATGCTCATGACGCGTTTTCGCGTTTCATTTTCGTCGCCGAAGATATCGATGGTGTTGTTGTAGCTCTTGCTCATTTTTTGGCCATCGANNTTCGCATTTGGAACAATGTGAAAGCGGAGAGTTGCCATTCTAGCGAAGCAATATATTTCAATTTTCTTGCAAAAAATCGAGAACTTCGGCTCTGATAATCCGTAGTAACAACTGACGATCTATTTGTGATTACTTCTGCGGAACATGATCACGCTGCGCACTTATTCGAACCCGGCGGAAGCTGCCTTGGCAAAATCACTTTTGGATGAACACAAGATCTTTTGCAGTTTGGCTGATGAGAACGCGAACCTTTATGGCGGTGGCCCATTGGCTATGCCGATCCGATTACTCGTAGCTGACGAGCAGGCCGAAGAAGCATCGCGCATTCTCGAGACAAAAGGCCCAGAGCTGCCTGAAGATTTCGATCCACC
>DMCG01000019.1:1897-2105 GCA_003445855.1 Spartobacteria bacterium
ATCTATCAATCAGCAGATCCTCTCTGAGCTGGGCAATCTGCGACACCTGAACGGGTGGATTTTGTTTATAGGCATTGTTCTTCTCATCACGACTGTCTACCTCGTTAGCGAGCTCCCTCGCCGTGCTACGAGTCCCTGGTCAAAGGTCGAGGAAGCCATGCACAAATATGATTACAGCACAGCGCTCAATCTCGCGAAAAAGATCCTG
>DMCG01000019.1:2449-5937 GCA_003445855.1 Spartobacteria bacterium
CGCAACATCCAAACGAGTACTACGCACATGCATACCTTGGGAATATTTATTTCGAGATCGGCGATTTAGATCGTGCGGAAGCGGAATACTCCCGCGCACAAGAATTGTCGCCGCCCCAGTACCTGCAAGAGNNACCGCGAGATCACGCGTGATTTCGATATGTTGTTTTTGATCGCGACCGACCGGCACGAGATCGCTGTCGTAAATCAAAATGTCGGCCGCCATGAGCACCGGATAATTGAACAGCCCGGCCGACGACGTCATACCGCGCGCGAGTTTGTCTTTGTAGGAATGCGAACGCTCGAGCAAACCCATCGGCGCGATTGTCGATAAAATCCACGCCAGCTCCGTTACTTGCGGCACGTCCGATTGCCGAAAAAGCGCGGCGCGCTCCGGATCGAGACCGCAGGCAAGAAAATCGAGTGCGATACGGCGCGAATTTTCGCGCAATGTTTTCGGATCGCGCACGCTGGTGAGCGCGTGATAATCGGCGATGAAATAGAACGCTTCACTCTCGGCCTGCAACTCGATTGCCGGTCGCATCATGCCGAAATAATTTCCGATGTGCAGCACGCCGCTGGGTTGAATGCCGGATAAAATGCGCATGACTATTTCAGATTTAAGATTTCAGATTTCAGATTGAAAGCGAATCAATACGACGGTCGGCAAGGAAAGATCGACATCTTCGTCTTACACGGCAACGAACTCCGGTCTGGGGAGCGCAGGCTGCCAGCCTGCAGTTGCCGGCAGCTTGCCGGCAACACTTTTGCAAAGCAAACCGTTTGAGCGTGTTTCGAAAACGCGCAGCGCCGACTCGGCAAGCTGCCGAGTCGAACAGGCTGGCAGCCTGTGCTCCCCAGAACATCGCGATCGCATTCGTCGAATCCGGGTAGATGCGGTGCGAGTTCCTGCTGGCAAACCTTCGCCCAAACCGGTAGATAAAACGCGGCATGGCCGAGAAGAAACCGCAACCTGTTTCCGTCGTCACCGGCGGGGCGGGTTTTTTAGGGTCGCATTTGACCGATCGTTTGCTGGGGGAAGGCCATCGCGTCATCGCGATCGATAATCTTATCACCGGCAACACCGCAAACATCGGGCATCTGGCCGGGAACGAAAATTACCGGTTTATCAAGCACAACGTCTCCAATTTCATTTTCCTGCCGCAAGACAAAATCGATTACGTTTTTCATTTCGCTTCGCCGGCCAGCCCGATCGATTATCTCGAACTGCCGATTCCGACCTTGAAAGTGGGCGCGCTCGGCACCCATAACACGCTCGGCCTGGCCAAGGACAAAAAGGCCTCGTTCATTCTTGCGTCCACCTCGGAATGTTACGGCGACCCGCTTGTCCATCCGCAAAAGGAAGATTACTGGGGCAACGTGAACCCGATCGGGCCGCGCGGCGTTTATGATGAGGCGAAGCGCTTCGCCGAAGCGATGACGATGGCGTATCATCGCTACCATCACATCGACACCAAGATCGTGCGCATCTTTAACACTTACGGCCCGCGCATGCGTTTGCGCGACGGTCGCGTGGTGCCGGCGTTTATCGGGCAGGCGCTGAGTGGAAAACCGCTCACGGTCTTTGGCGATGGCTCGCAAACGCGCTCCTTTTGTTACGTCTCCGATTTGATCGAGGGAATTTTCAAACTGGCGATGAGCGATTTTCACGAGCCGGTCAACCTGGGCAATCCGCGCGAGATGACCATCAAACAATTTGCCGACGAAATCCTCCGCATCACCGGGGCAAGATCGACAATTGAATATAAACCGTTGCCGGTGGATGATCCGAAAGTTCGCCAGCCGGACATCACGCGCGCGAAAAAAGTTCTCAATTGGGAACCACGGGTGAGTTTTGAGGAAGGAATCAAGAAAACGATCGAGTATTTTCGCGAATCCCTAAAAGCCACTGACCAAGCATGAATGGGTTGCAAGATCGACATTTAATTATGAAAACAAATCTCCGGTTTGTTCTAGCGGCGCTTCTGGTGTTCGCACCGCTGCCCGGGCAAACGCAGGTCCGCGGCCCAGGCGATTTCCAGATCAAGAAGATCACGAAGAACCTGATTTCGACACCGCAGTTCAGTTATGGCGGCGCGGAACAACACCCGCCGAGCGAGGCAGAGCGTTGGCTGGAAGTGGAGGTCGAATTTGCGGCGGCGCCGGCATTTACCGATGAGCTGACGGTCAAATATTTCATTCTCTTCAACGGCACCCTGCTCACTGGCGAAGTAGCGCACGTTAATATTCCGGCGGGCCGCGACCGCCGTTCGGTTGTGTACATCACGCCGCGCACGCTCGTACGCTTCGGCGCCAACCGGCCGATCACGGCGAATTCGGTCCAAAACGTGGCGGTTCAGATCGTGCAGCAAGGCGCGGTAAAAGATGAATTGAGTCTGGCACGGGCGCAGCCACAATGGTACGCAACCATGCCGCAGGTCGCCGGTTTAGTGTTGAACAAAAACGAAACGCCGTTTGCGCCGTTATATTGGGACCGTTACGAGCAGATAAAAACATCGGGTCGTTGAGCGTTGGATCATGGCCGCCACTACGCGCATCGTAAGTCTCAATGTCGGATCGCAAACTCTAGGTCTGGCGGAATTTCGCATGCAGCCGCACGGTGGGCTGGTCTTGCACGACTATCGCTTGCGGGAAATTCTGACCGAGCCGGCAGGCGAGACGATGCGTCAGGCGCAAATTGCCCGCGTCCTGCGCGAGATGATGGATGAGCTGGAAATCAAAAGCGGCAACGTCAACTATGCCGCCGCCGGGCAATCGGTTTTTGCGCGCTTCGTCAAACTGCCAGCGGTGGACGAAGAGAAGATCGAGAAGATCATCTCTTTTGAGGCGCAGCAAAATGTTCCTTTTCCGATCGACGAAGTCGTTTGGGATTATCAGCTGGTGGGCGGCGGGGCCGATGAACAAATCCAGGTCGTTCTCGTCGCGATCAAAACGGACTTACTCGACGAGATCAATAATGCGGTGGAAGAAAGCGGGCTGCAGACTTCGATTGTCGATGTTGCACCGATGGCGCTCTACAATGCCTTTCGATACAACTACAGCGACCTGAGCGGCTGCTCGCTGCTGGTCGATATCGGGGCGCGCACGACGAATCTTCTCTTCATCGAACCGGGAAAAATTTTCTCCCGCAGTATTCCGATCGGGGGCAACTCGATCACGGCGGCGATTGCCAAGGAATTTGGCGAGACCTTGGCGGCGGCTGAACTGCGCAAGAAGCGCGACGCCTTTGTCAGCCTGGGCGGCGCATATGTCGAGCCGGAAGATGTCGATGTTGTGCGCGCCTCCAAAATCGTGCGCGGCACCATGACGCGATTGCACGCGGAGCTGATGCGCTCAATCAGCCATTACCGCGCGCAGCAGCAGGGCAATCGGCCGGAACGGGTTTTTCTGTGCGGCGGCAGCGCCAGCACACCCTACATGCGCGAGTTTTTTCAAGAGAAATTGCAGCTGCCGATCGAGTTTTTCAAT
>DMCG01000019.1:6272-8402 GCA_003445855.1 Spartobacteria bacterium
TGGGTGAATTGGTTGGTCTGGCGCTTCGGACGGTGACGGAATGTCCGATGGAATTGAATCTGCGCCCGGCCAGCGTGGTCCGCGCCCAGGCATTGGAGAAGCGGCGACCGTTTCTAATCATGGCGGCGGCTTGTTTCATTCTCGCGCTGGTGGGCTGGGGGACTTATTACGCACGTGCCGCGCAGGAGACGCGGCAAAGCACGGAACGACTTCAACCGAAGATCGACAAGATGAGAGCAGCGGAAGCAAAGTTCAATAAACTGCGGAAGGACACGGCCTCTCTGGATAGCATGGCGACGCCGCTCATCACCGCAATCAAGGACCGCAACTTCTGGCCGGAGATTCTGGAGGACCTCAATGCGCGTCTGCCGAAAGAGGACATCTGGATCACGGAGCTTGTTGCCATGTCCGGTGGAAAAGCCATCGGCGTGGACGAAAAGCGCATGATGGAGATCGCGCCGAATCCGGTAACTTCGCCATCCGCGGGAAAGGGGACGACGGCGCGAACGAGCGGCACCGCGATCGACGGTATTTTAGTGCGCGGGCTTTATCTCCTGAACCCGAAACAAGAGCAAGTGGTGGTGGATTACTTTCGCAACTTGGTCGGCTCGCCGTTCTTCGCGATTGATCCCAACGACCAGGCACGGGCGATCAAGCCGAGCACACCGACCAACACCGAGTGGGCGTTTCCTTACGAACTCCATCTCGATCTTCGCAAACCGGTGGAAATCCCATGAATTGGTTTCAACAGAATCGCTGGCTCGGGACCTTTCTCATTATCGTGGGCGTGGCGACATTGCTCTCCGCCTTTTTCCTTTGGAGAGCGCATAACAGTTTCGAAGAGGCGAGCGCGCGGTTTAACGAGGTCGCGAGCGAGCGCAACCGGTTGGAGCATCTCGATCCATTTCCGAGCGACGCCAACTACCAGAAAATGAAAGTCCATATCGAGAACTACGGCGGCGCAGTCGAGAAAATGAAAGAGGACCTGAAGATACGCATGCTTCCGATCACACCGTTTGCGCCCAACGAATTTCAATCGCGCTTGCGTCAGGTAACACTGGCGACCTCCGAAAAAGCGCGCGCCAACAAAGTAAAACTGCCACCCAGTTTTTATATGGGCTTTGAGGAATTTACCGCGTCGCTGCCAAACACGGCCGCGGCGCCTTTGCTCAGCCAACAGCTTTCGCAAATCGCTTTATTGATGAATATCCTGATCGATGCGCGGGTGGACAGCCTGACTGCTCTTCACCGAACGTCGTTGGCCGAGGAGCGTGGAGCGGCGCCAGCGGCAACTCCTTCCCCGGGGCGCAAACCGGGCGGAACAGCCGCGAGCGGACCGACGATGATCGAGCGCAACATTGTCGATCTTACGTTCGTCGCAGCGCCCTCCGCGGCGCGCAAAGTCTTGAATCAGATCGCGAGCTCGAGCCAGCAGTTTTACATTATCCGCACCTTGCATGTGCGGAATCAGAAAGAGAAAGGACCGCCGCGGGAACAAACCGCTGAAGGCGCTGGTCCGAGCGGAACGCAGTCGGACGCCGCCAAGGCGCCCGCTAATGGCGCGCTCAAATTCATCGTGGGTAATGAGCACATCGAAACCTCGGCCAGGATCGAGATGCTGAGATTTACATTTTAACCAATGAAGTGGATCCGGGCTTATGATCGCGTCGCGCTGATCGCAGCGGCGATTTTTCTCTTCTTTTGCGCAATCTCGATCTGGCGGAGCGCCGCGCAGTTCGAGACGAATTTCGCGCGGCAAGCTGGGCCGCCGCCCAAGAAGGCGTCTCCGCCGGGTAAGGCGGTGGAACTCGCCCATGCTGAGGAAAAGCTTCAGCAGCCGTCGCAATGGACATTCCGTGAGCGCTCGGGACTTTTCGTTCCGGAGAAACATTTTATCGACGCCAATGGTCTGCCGGCGACGCTCAAGACCACGGAGGTGCATCCGCCTGTTCCGAATGAATGGCTGGAACAATTTGCCCTGCCCATCGCCGACGCCGATGTCCTGGAACAGGACCCCGATGCCGACGGCTTTAACAATTTTGAAGAGTGGCAGGGGCATACCAATCCGATCGACAAAAATTCCCACCCTGATTATCTGACGAAACTCAAGATGAAAGCCTTCAGTGAAGA
>DMCG01000089.1:0-122 GCA_003445855.1 Spartobacteria bacterium
ATTTGCTGATGACGCGATCAGTTTGCAGAACTTCTTCATGTCGATGTTGCCGCCCGCCTTCGCCAAGCCTATGACGTGGCAGGAGGGGTCAGGGCGGACTCAATTTGCTGATGACGCGATCA
>DMCG01000089.1:465-7352 GCA_003445855.1 Spartobacteria bacterium
CCCGGTCAATGCGGCAGCGACCGGCAACGCGCCCGCGCCTTCGGAGATAATTCGCGCCTTTTCCGCCATTAATCGCATCGCTTTCTTCGTCTCGTCCAAAGTGACAACGATGTAATCGTCGACGACAGGTTTCATTCGTTCCCACATGCGCGGGAACATGCTTTGCCCGCCGGCGCCGTCCACGAATGAAAGTTTCCAATCCTTGAACACTTGCGGAGATCCCTTGGCGAACGAAAGCGCGGCGGGGGCGGCTGTCTCCGGTTCAACGCCCCAAACGTTGATCTCGGGCTTGAGCGCCTTGATCGCGCTGCCGACGCCGGTGATGAGTCCGCCGCCGCCGATGCTGGCGATGACGGCTTTCGTATCGGGCGCGTCTTCCAGAATCTCGAGACCCATCGTTCCGTGACCGGCGATGAAGTTGTGATCGTCGAACGGGTGCACAAACGTTCCTTCGGCTCCAGGATACGAACGCTCCTCGAGCGCCTTCCATGCGACATCGTATGGAACCGGGATGAGCTTTGTGCCGAGCGCCCGCATCCTGTCGATCTTGGATTCCGGCGCCGTCTCGATTACGACAACGGTGCACGGCACACCTGCCTGTCTCGCCGCGTAGGCGACGCCTTGTCCTGCATTTCCCGCGCTGATCGTCCACACGCCGCGCTTGCGCTCAGATTCGGAGAGCATCGCCACCGCGTTGGCGGCGCCGCGCAATTTGTAGGCATTGATCGGTTGCAAATTTTCCAACTTCAATCGGACGTCGGGAAAGTCCGGTCCGAGTTCGAGACGAATCAGCGGCGTGCGCACGATCGTCTTTGCGATCCGGGTGCGCGCTTCTCGGATCTCGGCGAGTTCAATCGGGCGAACAGTTTCGAGTGTCGGCGGCATGGCGTGTCGGTTATACAGCGGCGCGAAGAAAGCGAACAATCAGATTTTGGCACGGACCGACGCCCTGCCGAGTCCAAATCTGTAGGGGAAGCGGTTCGCTTCCCGTGGGACGCCAACGGCGTCCCCTACAGCCAATGCAAGACATTGTCGATCTTAGCCCGGCGGCCAGGCGAGCGCGCGCTTGCCTAACAAATGCACATGCAAATGCGGAACGCTTTCGCCTGCGTCCGGGCCGCTGTTGATCACAACTCGATAACCGCTCTTTTCGACGCCGAGTTTTTTCGCAAGATCGCCCGCCACGAGCAAAAGTTTTCCCAAAAGCTCACGCTCGGCCTCGGTTGCTCCGGTCAAACGTGGGATCACTTTTTTCGGGACGATCAGCACGTGCACCGGCGCCTGCGGATTGACGTCATGAAACGCGATCGCGTCGTCGTCTTCCCAAATGATCTTGGCCGGAATCTCGCGTGCGATGATTTTTTCAAAAATCGTCATGGCATTCAATCATCGCAGCGAGCATTTCAGCCGCTCAATCGTGGTTGTGGTCGATGTTAGCCGCTCGCGAATGAAGCAGACAATTTCCTCGCGCAAAGAATCGCAGGCGCGCGTCCACGTTTTCACGCCGCGCAAATGTTTCACACAAGCTTGCAGCGAGCAAAGCTGCAAATTGTCCACGCCTGTTTCGACCAGCGCATTGATTCGCTTTTCCAGGCGATCGAAAAAGGCGAGTTCGTAACCCGTGCCTGCTTCGTGTGCAATTTCCAGCAGCGAAATGGAAATGGGCGGCGGCGCCGGGCTGAAGTACGGGATGATCTCTTTGTAACCGATCACTTTCAGGACGTAGCGCACCGTTTGTGAAAGTTGGCTAAACGCGACCACGCTTTCGTCGTTTCGCAGTCGCAAGTAAAACGCGATGCTCTCGGTCACGTGATCGGTGAGCCACCAACTCGGATAGCCGGCCTGGTCAGCAGCCCGGTTGATTGCCGCGTGCAGCCAATCGCGATTGAACTCGAAGAGCTGCCCGGAATCGCAGCGAAGATATGGAAATTCTTCTTTAAACGCGACCATGATTGACTTGTTCCGGCGGAAATAATTCGCGCTGTTTAGTGTCCGGTTTCACGCGCCGGCCGAGCGCCTGAATGGCGTCGACAAATTGATCGACATCTTCGAAGCGCCGATGCACCGAGGCGTAACGCAGATACGCCACCTCATCGATGGCACGCAGTTTTTCGAGCACTTTGGCGCCGATGTCCGCCGATTGCACTTCCCGCCCGCCGGTCTCAAGATCGTGCACGATGTCGTCCACGACCTGTTCCAAGGTGACAAGACTGGTCGAGCGTTTCTCAAATGCCTTCGCGATGCTGCCGGCCAGTTTGCGGCGATCGAACGGCTCATGGGTGCGATCGCGTTTCACGACGCGCAGATCCGAGCGTTCGATTTCTTCGTACGTGGTGAAGCGATACTTGCAGCTGAGGCATTCGCGCCGCCGGCGGATGCTCGAACTATCCCGAGATTGGCGGGAATCGATGACTTTGTCATCACGAGACCCGCACTTGGGGCAACGCATAGTGTTACGGCACTAACTACCACACTACGCATTGTGGCGTCAATGCGTGTTTGAGGTTTGATTGTTCGATTCTCGGCGACAGAGATGCGGAACAGTCAACGTCCAACGCTCAATGCCAAATTTAGTTACGGGATCAGGCCAAAAAGAGATTGTAGGGGAAGCTGTTAGCTTCCCAATCGGGAAGGCAGCGCCATCCCCTACAAACGATCCGCCAAATTTGCGCAATCCGCGGTTAAGTCATTGCTGCGCGCGCCCGCGGGGAAAACAGCTTAAGCTGCTTGCCCCGCGCTCGTCTTTCTTGGCTTGGGTTTTTTCTCCGCGAACTCGAAGCCAACTTTTCCGTTCTCCAATTTTAGGTGCGCGGAAAAGGCGCGGCCTTTTTTGGAAATGAATTTCGGGAGCAAATCGATCCGATGGTGATGAGTTACCACCTGCCCTTTGGAATTTCAGCGAGGACGTTTTAACGCGGAGGAAACTCGAACTCGGCTTTGTGTTTTTTCTGCGAGAGCACGAGATGAGCGGCGAATTTGTTGCCGCGTTTGGAGACGAAATTTTCGATGAGGTGCGATTTTCCTTCGGAGAGCAGTTCCTTCACTTCATCCGGTGTGATGTCGTGCTCGCAAAGTTTCTTTGTCAACTTGAAGACTTGCCGGTTGTCCTGGTCTGGCTTGCGGACGTAGTAGGCGTCGTCCATCTCGACCAGCTCGCCGCTGTGCACTTTGCTTTCGCCGATGACTTTGGCCTTGGAGAGATCGACTTTCGCCCGCGCTTTGCGTTCGACGGGCTTGCCGTCCTTTCCGGTTTTAGGGGCGCGGGGCGGAAACTCCCAACGGATCTTTGCATCGTTGCGCAAGAGAAACGCATCGAACGGTCGACCTTTCTTCGAGATGAAACCCTTGATCAAATCGGTCTTGCCCTTTTCGACAAGCCGCACGGCTTGCTCGCGTGAGACCTCTTTTTTGCACATGAGACGAGGAACGCGGAGTGCTTGCTTCCATTCCCCATTCTCGCGTTCGCGCAGCACGTAGCTCGAGCCGACTTCGCACAATTCCGCGCCCGTCGCGGGATCGGTCCAGAACGGCTCGACGGAACCGAGATCGACCTTGTCGCCAAAATCGTATTTGGCTTTCCACTTCCCGGTCTTCTCGTCCTTCACGAGTTTGAGCGTGGCGGCGAAGCTGGCGCGGGTCTTGGCCGAAATGAAACCGTCGAGCGGACCGACGACGCCTTTCTCGACCAGCTCGCGTACTTCGGACTCCTCCATTTTGCGGCTGCCAATGACCTTGTAGATCATAAGCTCGCCATCTTGTGATTTGTATCCGCGCAACGTCTCGCGCAGCGGCTTGCCGTCGGTGGGCGAAATAATATCCGTGGTGCGAGCGACGGAATCGTCTTCCTCAAATCCTTTCACACGCTCTACGATGCCTTTTGTCTCCTCGACGATTTCGGCCATGAATTTCTCGCGCGGAAATTTCCCCTGCTCCATTAGGCGCAATTGATGTTCCCATTCACCTGTCATGGCGGGACTCGTGATGTCGGTCGCTTTCACCGCGGTCAGGAACTGAATGAGTTGTTCCGCCTTCGCGGTCGGCACGAGCTCACGCTGCTGGCGATCCATGTACTTTTGGCGAATCAATCCATCGATCGTGTCCGCGCGCGTCGCCGGCGTGCCGAGTCCGCGCTCCTTCATTGCTTCGGCCAACTCTTCGTCCTCGACCAATTTTCCCGCCGTCTCCATCGCGAAAAGCAACGTCGCTTCTGTGTAACGCGGCGGCGGTTTCGTCGCCTCGGTGTGCAACGTGGCGTCGAGTGTTTTTGCCTGGCTGTTATCCTCGGCGCTTAAGGCCGGCAGCGCCTTGCCCGAAGAGGAGTCCTCATCGACCGCGCTCTTTCCGTAAACTTCCAGCCAGCCGGCTGAGGTCATGACTTTGCCTTCAGTTCTAAACTTATGCGCGGAGATTTTGCTGAGGCGCGTGGTCACGTCGAATTCCGCGGCGGGATAAAATGCCGCCACGAAACGCCGCGCGACCATGTCGAAAATTTTTGCTTCCGCGTCGTCCAGGCTCTTCGCTTCCGACGTCGTCGGGATAATGGCGAAGTGATCGCTGATTTGCGCGTTGTTGAAGATACGTTTGTTGAACTGCACCCAATTTTTCTCCAGCGCTTTTTGCGCGTGACTTTGCAGCACCCCGGAAAGATTCCCGAGAGTCTGCCGAACGACCGGGAGATAGTCCTCCGGCAAGACCCGCGAGTCCGTGCGCGGATAGGTCAACATTTTATGCTTTTCGTAGAGCGCCTGCGCGATATCCAGCGTGCGCTTGGCCGAGAAACCGTACCGGCCGTTCGCCTCGCGTTGCAGCGTCGTTAGGTCGTACAACCGCGGCGCGATTTGCGAGCTGGCCTTCTTTTCTTCGGAAACCCTCGCGACCGGCTGACCCTGGCACTCGGCAACAATCGCTTCCGCCGCCGCCTGATCCCAGATCCGGTCGATGCGGTCGTGTTCATCGCTGTTTTTCTTGAAGTCGGCGCGCTGGTATGTGCCTTCGTAAACGCCCTTCGCGACTTCGAATTTCGCGGTGACCCGCCAATAGCCGCGCGGCTTGAAATTCCGGATCTCCAACTCGCGCGCGTAAACCAGCGCAAGGGTTGGCGTTTGCACGCGGCCGACCGAGGCAACGTTGCCCCCGCGCGAACCGAACATGCGTTTCGTAATGGCGCGCGTGCCGTTGATGCCAATGAGCCAGTCGCTCTCGCTGCGAGAACGCGCGGCATCGGCCAGACCGGCCATTTCCGAACCGTCGCGCAAATTTTGAAAACCGTCGCGAATGGCCTGCGGCGTCATCGATTGCAGCCAGAGACGTTTGACCGGGTGCTTGTTTTTCGCGAGCCGGCAAAGATTGGTGAAAATCAACTCGCCTTCGCGCCCCGCGTCGCAAGCATTGATGAGCTGCTCGAAATCTTTGCGAGCGATGAGTTTCTTCAGGACGTTGAAGCGACCCTTTGACTGCTCGCTCGGCTTAAGCTCAAACTTATCCGGGATAATGGGAAGCGTCTCGAGCCGCCAGAACCCATATTTCTTTTTGTCGATGTCCTCCGGCATCTGGAGTTCCACGACGTGGCCGACGGCCCATGAAATCACGTATTGCTCGTTTTCAAAAAAATCCTTCTCTTTCTTAAACTTGCCCAAAACGCGGGCGAGGTCCTGCGCGACGCTGGGTTTTTCGGCAATGATCAGGGATTTGGGCATGAAAACGTTCTCGCCTTAAAAGACCGAAGCAGGTCGCGGGCGCGTTCAGGACAACTTCACAAAGTATTTGCCGGGTAACTGCTTAACGAGATGCTTCAGTTCGAGGCGGAGGAGAGTAGAAGAGACGACTGCGCTTGGCAAATCGGATTTGGCGGCGATCTGATCGATGGGCGTTTCTGTCGAATCAATCGCTGCGTAAACGCGGCTCTCGTCTTTAGTAAGCGGCGGCAAGAGACGTGCCGCGGCTTCCGGAGATGGCTTTGTTTCCGGCAAAAGAATTTGCAGATCATCGAGAACATCACTCGCGTCCATGACGAGCTTCGCGCCTTGTTGAATAAGACGATTCGATCCCATCGCGCTCGGCGCGTTGATGTGGCCGGGAACAGCGTAAACCGAGCGTCCTTGCTCGAGCGCCTGGGACGCGGTGATCAACGCACCGCTGTTCAGCCCAGCTTCGACAACGAGAATCCCATGACTCCAACCAGCGATGATCCGATTGCGCATCGGAAAAGTTTGACGGTCCGGTTCGATTTCCATGGAAAATTCCGAGACGATTGCGCCGTTGCCGTCACGAATCTTGTCAGCCAAGCCGCGATTCTCGGGCGGATAGAGCTTCGACAAACCCGATCCGATCACTGCGATAGTTCGCCCTTTCGCCGCCAATGCGCCCTGGTGCGCGGCCGTATCAATTCCACGCGCCAGACCGCTGATCACCGTCAAGCCCGCGTAGGCCAGTTGGTAGGCCAGTTTCTTTGCCGACTCCGTGCCGTAATGCGTGGTGCGCCGCGCACCGATTATCCCAATGGCGTGGTGATCGCGCTCCTGCAATTCACCCCAAACGTAGAGTACGATCGGCGGCGCGTGAATTTCGCGCAGCGATTTCGGGTAGGATGGCGATTCCTGTGTGATAACGCTCGCCCCAAACTCGCGGACGCGTTTCAGCTCCGCCGCAAGATCGACAATCGATTCCCAATTTGAAATTTGGTCGGCGACTTCGTTTCCAATCCCTTCCACCATGCGAAGTTCGCTGCGCTTCGCGGCCAGTATGCGCGGGGAATCTTTGAAAACCTCCAGCAACTTCCGCAACCGCACCGGCCCCACAGTCGGCAGCATGTTAAGCGCGATGCAAGCTTCAGTCGCGTTCATGGATTACTGTAGGGGACGACGCTGTCGTCCCTGGGAAGCCAACGG
>DMCG01000134.1:0-4773 GCA_003445855.1 Spartobacteria bacterium
ATTTTTTTAATGATACGGCGACCACCGAGATCTACACAGAGTAGATCGTCGGCAGCTTCAGATGTGTATAAGAGACAGATCTGGAGCCGGTCCAAAAGCAAGCGGATGAATTGGCGCGTCATGCGGCGAGTTGGAATTCAGGCGCTGATTCGATGATGTCGATCTTGCGTTCGCTTGCCGCGACAGATCCCGAATTTGTCGCAACTAAACGAGTCTCCGCGCAAACGTTGTTCTATCGCGCCAAACGTCTCGCTCTTGCGCTCGATCGGCTCACTGCGGCATTAAATGCAAATCGCGGCGCGCCTTTGAAGATCGACAATGAACTAAACGCGCTGCGCGACGACGTTCATTCTTCCGATAACTTCAACGCCGCGCGCTTTGCCGAGCATTTGCGACAATTTCGCAGCAAACTGTAGCGGCGGTCTATGACCGTCGAAGATTGAATTGTATGAGACGCCGCTGGCGTCCCTCGGGGAAGCGAGCCGCTTCCCCTACAGAATCGGACACCGATAATTCCGCGATTGAACGCGGCATTATCCTCGCGGAAGATGTCGATCTTCGCATGGAGAACTCGAATTCATCCGACCAACCGGCTTGGCAACGCAATCCGATCTTCCAATTTTTCGCGTCGCTCAAGCTCGCGGTCGTTCTACTCGCAGTCCTGATCGTCGCCGCGATTGCGGGAACGCTTTACGAATCGAGTTTCGACGCGAACGTGGCGCGCGCCTACGTTTACGGTGCGCCGTGGTTCAACCTTTGGTTGATGCTGCTCGCCGCAAATCTCGCTGTCTCCGCGATCTCACGCTGGCCGTGGCGCAAACATCACGTCGCCTTTCTCATCACTCATCTCGGCATCATCACCTTGCTCACCGGTTCGCTCATTGGCCGGATTTGGGGAACGGAAGGCACGATCACGCTTTTCAAAGGTGAGCCGCCAACCAATCGGCTGCTTGTCAATCAACATCAGCTCCGCGTCCATGACACCGACGGCATCGTCAAAGGTTACGCCGCGGAATTTTTGCATCATCCGCCGAATCCGGGTCATCCGAAAAAACTTGGCGTGCTCGCAAGTGGCGCGCGCTTGAGCATCATCGATTACGCGGCGGCGATTGAAGGAAAGCTGAACCCAAGACCGCTCGCTCAAGGCGGCGGTGCGCCCGCGCTGCATTTCACGATCTCTACCGCGCTGATGAACCAGCATCTCGAAAGCTGGTTACTGGCCGACGATCCGCAGCATGGAAATTTCTCAATGGGACTCGCGAACATCGAGCTTAAGCGCGGCGCTGCGCCAGCATCGACGTCGAGCGCGAGTGCGAACTCGACCAAGCGAGAAGATGTCGATCTTGAGGAGTCGATCTTTGCCTTCAGCAAAGCGCCCGATGAACAAATTGGCCGTGTCGCCCAAGGCGGAAGCGCCGGCGCGAAAGTGCAGCTGGAGCGGCCACAAAACGGGAACAAAGGGCGCGTCCTGATTTCGTTAAGCGGGAAAGAAGCGAGTTTCGATGTCGCGGAAAATCTTGGGCGCGAAGTCGCGATCGGCGGTACGCCGTTCACGCTCAAGATCGACAATTATTGGGCGGACTTTCGGATTCAGGACGGCAAACCGAGTTCGTTAACCGAGGAGCCAAATAATCCGGCGGTGCTCGTCACAATTCATGGCAAAGGCGCTCCCGCCGCGGCGCCCGCGAGCAAAAATCCACATGGCGGCACCGAATTAACCACCAATGGCGGCCCGCCCACCATGCCGCCAGCCGGCAGCGAAACACCAAATCGGCTCACGCTTTTTATCACCGATGACGGCTTGCTCAGTTACGAACTTGTTTCACGCAAAGCCGGTGCTTCCATCGGCAAGATCGACTTGAACATACCGATCGCCACCGGGTGGGCCGATTGGCAACTCAAGATCGACAAGGTAATGCCGCACGCCGAACCGTGGATGGATTTCGCGCCGATGAAAACATCGACATCTTCACCGGCGGATTTACCCGACGGCGTTCGAGTTCGTCTCGAGCAAAACGGCGAAACGTTCGAGCAATGGGTCCCGGCCGGCTGGCAGATCGCGGTCCCAACTTCGCCGAATGAAACTCAGATCGCTTACGGTTGGAAAGTGATCCCGCTGCCGATCGCGCTCGAGCTGCTCGATTTCGAAGTGAAACGCAACGAAGGCAGCGATAGTCCCGCCGGATTCAAGAGCACATTGCGCATTTCCACCGCAGAAGGCGAAAGCGCGACCGGCCAATGTTGGATGAACAACCCGTTTAGCTTTCCTGGCGCGTGGTTGCACACATGGACGGGCCAGACCTACAAAATGTCCCAGGCCTCGTGGAATCCGGACAATCTCGGCCAGAGCACCGTGCAAATTTTGCGCGATCCCGGTTGGTTGTTGAAATGGATTGGCTCGCTGCTCGTCGTCACCGGCGTCTTTCTCATGTTTTACGTGCGCGGTTTTCGCAGAGGAACTGCGGTCGCGCCGGTGATCGCGCCGGCTCCCTTGAAAAGTCAAAAGCGCGAGCCCGCTCCCGAAGAAGCGATCGCCTTCTAAGCAAGCGGGGGTTGTGAGTCCCGCCGGCAGCCGGATCAAGCGCCTATAATTTGCCCGGGCCCCAAAGCGCGCGGCCCGGTTTGGCGCCAGTGTGCTCGCCGTCTTTGATTACTTGCACGCCATTTACAAAAACTTGCTTCATCCCGACGGCGTACTGATGCGGTTTTTCGAACGTCGCGCGGTCCGCGATTGTTGCCGGATCGAACACAACGACATCGGCGAACATTCCTTCCTTGATGAAACCGCGGTGATCGAGGCCGAGGTTCGTAGCGGGCAAACCGCTTAATCGCCGCACGGCTTCCGTAAGCGAAATCACTTTTTCCTCGCGCACATATTTTCCGAGCACTCGCGCGAAATTTCCGTAAGCCCGCGGATGCGGATTCGATTTCAGGAATACGCCCTCCCATGCTTGCGACGCTTCATCGGAGCCGAACGAGATCCACGGCTTTGTCATTTCCTTTTTGACGTTTTCCTCCGACATCAAAAAATAAATTGTGTCGATGCGCGATTCGTCTTCGGCGATCAGATCCATGATTGTCGTAATCGGGTCTTTGCCGCGTGTCTTCGCTGCTTCGGCCAGCGATTTGCCGGTCAGCGGTTTCAATTTGTCCGATTTGAATCCGACGAGCAGAATTTTGTCAGGTGATCCGGCGGCGAGATAAAGATTTTCCCACTCGTTCGAGGGTGTCTTCACTTCCTTTGCGATTTTTTCGCGCGTCGCCGGATCGCGGAGACGTTTGAACAACGCCGGATAACCGCCGTCCTCGGTCCACGGCGGCAAACACGCGTCGAGTCCGGTTCCGGCCGCGGTGTAAGTATACATGTTCGCCCGGATTTTCAGTCCTTCGTTTTGCGCCGCTTCAATGTGCGAAAGCAGATTGTCGATCTTCGACCAGTTTTGCTGTCCGGCCGCTTTGATGTGATAAACCTCCGCCGGAATTCCGGCTTCGCGGCTGATCCGGATTAATTCATCGAGCGCTTCGAGCAATCGGTTCCCCTCACTACGCATGTGCGAAATGTATTTGCCCTGATATTTCGCCGCCACTTTGCAGAGTTCGATCAGCTCATCCGTCTTCGCATAAAACGCCGGCGGATAAATCAGCGACGTGCCAATGCCGAGTGCGCCCGCTTCCATTTCTTTGCGCACAATTTCGCGCATCTCATCCAGCTGTTGCGGCGTGGGCGCCTTATCTTCGAAGCCGATCGCGTATTCGCGCACGGTCGTCGCCCCAAGAAACGAGGCGACATTGCATGAGATGCCGCGCGCTTCGAGATAACGCAGATATTCCGCCAGCGTGTTCCATTTGATCTCGTAATGAATGTCTTTTTGCTGCCGCAGCATGTGTGCGCGAATGCGGTCGTTCACCGGCCCCATCGATTCGCCTTCGCCCATGATCTCCGTCGTCACGCCCTGCCGGATTTCGCTCTGTGAACGGCCGTCCTCGATCAGCGACTCGTTCGACCAGGAAAGCATGTTGATGAACCCGGGCGCGACCGCCAGCCCGGTTGCATCGACAATCACTTTGGCGTTCGTCGTTTTGAAATCGCCGATGCCGGCGATACGATCAGTGCGAATTGCAAGATCGACATGTTGCGGTTCGCCGCCGGCCCCGTCGTAAACCGTACCCCCTTTGATGATCACGTCGAACTCCACAGGACTCGTGGACGGAGGCGGATTCTGCGCGAAAACGCAGATCGCAATTGTCGATGTAAAAATAACGGCAATGCGCTTCATGAGCGCGATTCAAAGAAGCCGAATTGCCGATGTCGATCTTAAAAACGCTGGCGAGCGAGACTAAGCCGCGCAGCATGACTCGCTCGGGGCGCAGCATGATGGTGTTGCCGGCACCACTGAAGTTGCGATCCGACGATCGCGTGCCTTGCACGTGGTCGCTGGCGGTTCCAGCAAGACACGCGTTCTATCTCTCTCGTGGGTGACTGAACGAACATGATAGGTCGATGGAAAGAAATTTTCGTCGCCATATTCGACGCGAATTTCTGTGTCGAGGTTGACCGGCACCAGGCCGCGCACCTTGTCGAAGATCTTCAGAAACTTTGCGGCCGTCATGTAGTCGTCATCCGCGTCAGCCGGGACCCAAAGTTGCACAATGGTCTCCTGCCACTGGTTCAGCTGTCCGCCGCAATCGACTGTATCGAACCTGGCCGCTTTTAGCTCGGTAAGATGATAGCCGGCATGGACGGCGTGCCCGTTCCTATCGACGAAAACCAAT
>DMCG01000134.1:5043-5886 GCA_003445855.1 Spartobacteria bacterium
TCGGTCGTCTTTCGCCATCCAATCGCGCAATCCTAGAAGGACATGTCGGACCAGTGGAGCGCCGTGTTGCGCCAAGTGATAATGCGTCCATTTTCCATCGCGGCGCGCATCCACTAGACGAGCGCGCTTTAGTCGGGCCAGATGTCGTGACACCTTCGGCTGGACCAAGCGAAGCGTGCCGCTCAATTCACAGACACATGTTTCTCCGCAGGCCAGCAGATTGAGTAAGCGCAAACGCGTTGGATCCGACAACGTCTTAAAGAGCAGCGCTGGTTCGTCTTTCCGGGGCTTTCTCATTTCCAAGACATATATGGATAAACGTATATATGTCAACAGCGCAGCCTAAACTTTTGGACCGATTGTCCGGGCGCGCGCCGACCTAAAACGCGCGGCCTCAAGATGTCGATCTTTGAGTACGACTTCGCGGATTTGTGCAGATTTGTTCCTGTAGGGGAAGCGGCTCGCTTCTAAACTAAGTCGCGACTCGTGGACCACGTCGCTCGCATCTGCAGGCTTCGGTAAGGCCATTGCCGATAGAATCGAATGTGAGGTTATCGCTTGTTCGGGCCGGGCACGTCTAGCATCGTTCAGAATATGACGCGAGCGGCGCGGTTCTCCCACCTCTTCATCGTAGCAGTAATTATTTTGGCCGCGGCCACTCATCTGGTGACACCGCTGGTGACAGTTCTTTTTTCCTATTTTGCTTTGCATAAACTCAACTTCGGCAAGCGTAAGTGGATAGCCCTCGCTTTGTTTCTGGTAGTCCTTTCAGGAGCGGTTTATGGCTTCGGATTTCTCATCCGGCAGGCGTTCATCGCCTTTCCAAAAATAGCCGCGGAGTCG
>DMCG01000134.1:6167-6297 GCA_003445855.1 Spartobacteria bacterium
GACGAATTTCTATTCGTCGGAAACTTTGCGCGTGCCGCAACCAAGCAGCTTGTCTTCGTATTGATCGGGATTGTGGTCGCGGTGAGTTTATTTTTAAACCCGCGGATCCAGAAATTTGCCAGCAAGTCGA
>DMCG01000134.1:6632-9968 GCA_003445855.1 Spartobacteria bacterium
GGTCATTCTACGAAAGTTTCGAAACGGTGATGGGAGCACAAATGATGATTTCGGCCATTAACACAGTGTTGACGACCATCTTTGTGCTGGTCGTCTCACTCAAGTACGCAACGCTCGTCATCGGCCTGACCTTTCTCTGCGGATTGCTGCCCATTGTGGGAAACTTGGTCAGCAATTCGATCATCGTCGGGATTGCCTTCACCAGTTCGCCGCGGGTTGCCATCGCGGCGCTCGTCTTCCTGGTCGTGCTTCATAAGCTCGAATATTTTCTGAACAGCAAAATCATTGGAGACCGGATCAAGAACCCGGTCTGGCTCACGTTGCTTGCGCTGATTATCGGGGAACGGTTCATGGGAATACCGGGCATGATTCTCGCGCCAGTGGTTCTGCACTACATCAAAGTTGAAACTTCTCGGTTGCCGCCGCCCGATGGCGTTCCGGCAATGTAGAGGAAGTGGTTCGCTTCCCAACGTGAGCGGGACGCTAGCAGCGTCCCCTACAAATCTGTGTTCGTCTGCGCAATCCGCGAATGATTACAATGCCTTTGATCCCGATTGGATCGTGTAAATCTGTTAATTCTGTCCTAAATCTGGTCCCGTCGTGTCCTTTGTGACCTTTATGCGAAATCTTACTTCGCGGATTCTTTCAGCAACTTCGCCAATTCATCTTTCCACAGCGCGGCGATGGTGTGACTGCCGTGACCGCGCGTTTTGTCGCTGAGTGGAATCACGATGGCGCGACCGTGCGGAAGGCGCTGAATTTCGCGTTCGAGAATGCCGAGCTCCGGCGGGTTGATTAGATCGTCGGCGGAATTGATCGCGAGCAATGTTGCGCGGATTTTTTCTAGGGCCGGGCCGGGATCATAATCGTGCGATGCTTCCAGCGCGTAGAGCACGTCGTTCGCATCACCGGTTTTCAGGTAGTCGGCCACGAACTTGTCGATCTTATCGTCGGCGTCGCGGAGAGTCGGCGCTTCTTTTTGGCGCAGCACCGGATTGCTGCTCATGAACCAAAGCATCTCCGCCGTCGTGCGCAGACTCGGTGGCTGCGTTTTATATTCGCCGCCGCTCCAGGCCGGATCGTTGCGGATCGCGTCGATGATCATGCGGCGCCAGGCGCGGTTGCGTCCGGAAATTTGCATCGGCAAACTCGCCAGCGGCATGAGCGCATCCATGAAATCCGGATGCGCTTCGCCCCACAGCCACGTGTGCATGCCGCCCATCGAGGTGCCCATGACGAGCCGCGCGTGATTAACGCCGAGCCCGTCAGTAAGCAAACGATACTGCGCTTCCACCATGTCGATGTAGCCGTAGCGCGGAAACTTTGCGTGCATGCCGTCGCTCGGCTTGCTCGATTTGCCATGACCGATTCCGTCCGGCAGCACGATGAAAAATTTCGTCGCATCGAGCGGCTGATCTTTCCCGAAGAGTTCCCCGGCAAATTCCGGCCGGATAAATTGCGCGCCGCTGCCGGTGGTCCCGTGCGTGATGAGCACGGCGTTCCGCGTTTCGCCTTGCGCGTCTTTCTCAGCTTTCCCGAGCGTCCGATAATGAATCCGCAACTCCGGCAACGTCTCGCCTGACGCGAACTTAAAATCGCGGATCGTGTAATCGCCTTCCGCCGGCGCGAAATAATCCGCGGCGCTTATTTCGCTTGCTGCCGCGACAAGAAAAATGAGGAACGCAAATCGTCGGAGCATGGAATAATTCATTGCCGAAAAATACCTAGTTTCTCCGCTGCGACCACCACTCAAGCGCAAGCCGGACACATATACGGAATAACATATGCGTGTCTGAGAGTCAGGTACTCGGTTATGAGGGCGCGATTATTGGTTATGAGAGCGCGGTATTGGTAATCGATATCGGTTTTTAGCCGACTGGAGTTCTGAGAGCTGAATGCCGCCGGTAATTAACTAATCGCAACTCCGGCGAACTTTGCGTGACGCGAATTTAAAATCGAAAATTGTGTACGCACGGATAAAATCTCACCTTCGACGTTTTTGTCGAAGGCCGCGTCCGTAGCAAGCCTAACGCGCGGCGATTGAGGCGATATTAGCGGCGCGCGGGACGCCCCAGTTTCAGCAGAGCGATCTTACCGCGCGAGGACGACGTCTTTTTTTGTCCAGGTATGGACTCGCTGACAATGCGGGCAGGTCATTTTGCCGCTCTTGATTTTTGCGGCGGCCCAGAGTTCTTCTCTGATGGTTTGACCGCTCGGCGTCAGTTTCGCGGTCGAGGGGCAGCGGATGAGGAGGCGTTTAATGACTGGCCCCTTTGCTTTCGGTGCGGTGGGTGCTCCAAAAAAGTTCATATAATTATAAGTAGGATTAGCCGAGCCGATAAACGATGCGCGCTTTATCGATATCGTAGGGTGACATTTGCATTTTGACGCGGTCGCCAATGGTGAGGCGAATAAAGCGTTTCCGCATTTTACCAGAAATATGCGCGAGGACGAGGTGTTCGTTCGCGAGCGCGACCCGGAACATGGTGCCGGGAAGAACCGACATGATCGTTCCTTCCACCTCGATGGCTTTTTCTGAATTCATGATTGTCGATCTAACCACGGATTACAAAGATCGATTTTTTCATCGACCGGGCGAGCCGGCCCCGAAAGTTTTCGAGGCCGACTGCGCGCGATCAAATTGTTTACCGACGATTTCCGGCAAACGGACGCGGACGCTCTTCGCGTGCGCGGGCTTCGTTGACGGTGAGTGTGCGCCCACCGATTTCCTTGCCGTTGAGCGCGGTCATAGCGGCGCTCGCTTCGGCGTTGTCGCCCATGGTGACGAACGCAAAGCCGCGCGATTTGCCGGTCATGCGGTCCATCATCAGCGCAACTTCGCTGACTTTGCCGTGTTGCTCGAAAAGATCCTGAAGATCGTTCTCGGTAGTCTCAAAGGAGAGATTTCCTACGTATAGTTTCATTGTGATTTGATTTGGAAAAACTGCCAGCTACAGAGCCGTTCCCGGGAATCGGGTTTCAAATCACCACTGAGGAAATCTCAGCCGACGATCTACCATGCTACGAACAGAACAGAACAATCCAATAACGGCGGTAGTATCGCCTGCTTTTGACGAAACACAACTGATCCTTCGCCGAACGAAATTCCGGCCGGCTCAATGTCGCTCTGGTTGGGTCGGCGCCGGCACGGATAATCGCGTGGTAATTACCTGTGTTCCATCCGTCAAATCGATTCGGCCATCGGCGATTTTGACCACTCGCAGCGTGACCGCGACCGCGCGGCTGGGCGTGTGCACAGTGATGCTGTCGCCTTCAGCGACGGAGCGACCATTGATTACCGCCAGCCGCGGATGACCAAGCGCGATCGCGCTCACA
>DMCG01000025.1:0-5779 GCA_003445855.1 Spartobacteria bacterium
CTTCGCCGGATGCAGCGGCCGAAACCAGTCCGCTGGATCGATCGTGGCCCAGTGGCGATCTTCCCCGGGCTCATCGATTGCCATACGCATCTGCCGCAATATTCCGCCGTCGCGCGAGGTGAGAGCGAATTGCTCCCGTGGCTGCGCCAGCACATCTTCCCAGTGGAACGGGAGTTCACAGGCCCGAAAGCGCGTGCCGAGGCGCCGCAATTTTTCCACGAACTCGCACGCCATGGCACAACCACGGCGATGGTTTATGCGGCGATCTATGAAGATAGCTGCGAAATCGGTTTCGAAGCGGCGAAGCAAAGCGGATTGCGCGTCATCCTCGGGAAAATGATGATGGACCTCGGCTCGTATGGCCAACTCCAGCCTAAAAAAGTAGTTTCCGTATCGTTATTGGAAAGTGAACATCTCTGTCGCAAGTGGCATCGCGCGGAAGATGGCCGGCTCGAATACGCTTTCAGTCCACGTTTCGCTGTCACCTGCTCGGAAAAATTAATGCGGAGTGCGGCCGAGATGGCGGCGCGCTTCGACGCTTATCTTCAAACTCACCTGGCCGAGAATCGCGAAGAGCTCGAAAAAGTGCACCATCTCTACATGTCAGCGCGAGATTACACCCACGTATATGAAAAGTGCGGACTGCTCACGCCGAAAACCGTGCTTGGACATTGCATCCATCTTAATCCGCGGGAAATCGCGGCGATCGCGGCCGCGCAGTCAAGTGTCGCTCATTGTCCGACTTCGAATCTTTTTCTCGGCAGCGGCTTGATCAAGCTCGACCAATTTTTGAAAGCCGGCATTGCTGTCGGACTTGGCTCCGATGTGGCCGCCGGGCCCGAGTTGAACATGTGGCAGGTGATGCGCGCGGCCATTGATGTGCAAAAGGCGCGCGGAGCTTACGAACCGAACCTGCGCCCGTTGCGCTCGAGCGAAGCATTTTATCTTGCCACTCACGGCGGCGCGCGCGCTCTCGGCAAAGCCAAAGTAATCGGAACACTCGATGTCGGTAAGGAAGCGGACCTGATTGTTGTCGATCTTGCCGCGCTTGTTCCTTATCCCAAGGATCGCGACGCGCTGCGTGAGTTGTCCACGGAAGACGTGCTCGCGCTCTGCGTTTATCGCGGCGGTCCGCACGCGAACCTGGAGACTTACGTGCGGGGCAAATGCGTCTACCAGGCACCGAAGGTCGCTTCGCTTTCATGAATCCGAATCTTCTCGATCCAATTGCCATCGCCATTCAAGAGGACATTGGGGAAGGCGATATCACGACGGAGTTTTTCGTGCCGGTAGATTTGCGCGCCTCAGCGCAAATCATTGCGCGCGAAAAAGCAATTATCGCCGGCACCGAAACAGCAGCCGACGTTTTTCGCAGGATCGATCCTGCCACGCACGTTCGGATCGTTTCTGCCGACGGCTCCGAAGTCAACGCCGGCGAAGTGATCATCGAGATGGACGGCCTGGCTCGTTCGATCCTGAAAGCGGAGCGGGTAGCGCTGAATTTTCTGCAGCGGCTTTGCGGGATCGCAACGCTGACGCGAAAATTCGTCGATGCGGCGGGCAACGATCGCGTCAAGATCCTCGATACTCGAAAAACAACGCCGGGGCTGCGTGCGCTGGAAAAAGCCGCCGTGGTCGCCGGTGGCGGCGCGAATCACCGCTTCGGTTTGTTCGACATGGCGCTGGTGAAAGATAATCACCTCGTCGCTCATTCAGGATTCACCACATTTGCCGAGACGGTGCGGAGACTGCGCCAACAGCGGCCGGACGTGCGCATTGAAGTCGAGGCCGATCGTCTCGAACAAGTGCGCACATTTCTCAAAATCGACGATGTCGATCTTATTCTGCTCGACAACATGAAACCGGCGCAAATGCGCGAGGCCGTGGCGCTGGGAAAAAACAAAGTAAAATTTGAAGCGAGCGGCGGCATCACCTTGAAAAACATCCGTCAAATCGCCGCCACCGGCGTCGATTACATTTCAATCGGCGCGCTCACCCATTCGGCGCGAGCCATCGATCTTTCGCTGGAAATGACGCCGGTCGCTGTTTGAGAACGCCGAAGATCGACAAATCGGCTGCGACCGATCGGTTGGTCGCCGATGAACTGCGCGATGCACTGGGAGTGTGCACGATTGGCCGCGAGATTGTTGTTCTCGAGGAAACGGCTTCAACAAACGATTCGGTGTTGCAAAGAGCGACGTTCGACACGCCGGAAGGTCTGGTCGTATTCGCCGAACGTCAGACCGCCGGTCGCGGCCAACGCGGCAACACCTGGGAGTCCGCCGCGCACAAAGGACTTTGGTTCTCGATCTTGTTGCGGCCGAAGATCGACATCGGCGATTCGGGACGATTGACCGCTTGGGCGGCCGAGGCCATCGCGCAAACGATTGCCAAAGAATTCGCTCTCAGTGCGACGATCAAGCCGCCGAACGACATTTACATCGCTGGAAAAAAGATCGCAGGCGTGCTCGTGGAAATGCGCGCGCAGCAAAACGCGCCGCATGTCGCGATCTCCGGGATCGGGATCAACATGAATCACAGGCTGGAAGATTTTTCCAAAGAATTGCGCTCGCGCGCCATTTCTCTTGCAATGGTGTTAGATCGACAAGTTGACCGGCAACAACTTGCCATCGCGCTTTTGCGCAATCTCGATCGGACTTACGTCGAAACTTTCGGCTCGTAATTTTGCAAGGCGCGCAATTTTTCCAGCGCCCGACCGCTGTCGAGTTGGACGCGCGCCAGTTCAATTCCGTCTTTTAAATCGCGAGCCAGTCCCGCCACGACAAATCCGGCCGCTGCGTTGACGATGACCATGTCGCGTTTTGGTCCGGTGGTTTTTCCCGCAAGTATCCCTTCCAGTGTTGCCGCATTCTCCTTCGCGTTTCCTCCGCTGAGTTCGGCAACGCTCGCGCGCGCGATGCCGAGCCAATTCACGTCGAGAACGGCCGAGGTGACTTTATCATCGATAAGCTCGGCAATGGTAGTTGCTCCGCTTATGGAAATGTCGTCCATGCCGGCGCCATCTTCGCCGAGACCGTGAACCACCCATGCGCGCGCGCGTCCCAGCTGTCGCAGCACCTCCGCAAACACAGTCGTTAGGCGAGGCGCGAAGACACCGACGAGTTGCCGTGATGGTCGCGCTGGATTCAAAAGCGGGCCGAGCAAATTGAAAACAGTGCGTGTATTTTGCCGCGCCAGCCGTTTGCGCATCCCGGCGAGAGCACGAAAAGCCGGATGATATTGTCGCGCAAAAATGAATCCGAGACCGTGTCGCTTGACGCATTCTCGCAACTCCTCCGGCGCGAGCTGAATCGGCACCCGCAATTCCTCAAGAACATCGGCGCTTCCACATGTGGACGTGACACTGCGGTTGCCATGCTTGATCACAACCGCGCCGCCGGCGGCCAGGACAAACATGATCGTGGTGGAGACGTTAAAAAAATCGAGACCGTCACTGCCGGTGCCGCATACATCGATCATCGGACCAGCCAAATCCTTGGCGTCGATCGTTGGATCGATAGCGCGCTCCATGAGTAAATGAACAAAGCCCACGATCTCCTCCGCGCTTTCGCCCTTGCGGTGCAGCGCGGTAAGAAACTCCGCTTTCAATTCATCATTGGCTTGGTCGGATAGCAGCAACGTGACCGCGTAACCGATGTCGGCGCTGTTCAGATCAACACCGCTCCGCAATTTTTCGATTAGCGCTTTCAAAGAAGAAATGAATGAGCGCGAAAGTTCATGCGCTCTGCGAATTCATTTCGCGCAGCCATTCGCGATAAACGACCGGCGAAATCTCGGAAGGTTTGATCTCGCTCCGCCCGCCCCAAAAGACGTTTGTGTACGAAACTGGGATTCCTTTCGCTTGAAGATGTCGATCTATCGCCGCTTTGTGCTGGAGCAGCAGTTGCTTGTCCGTGCCGTGCGCGACAGCCATGATATTGACGTTCTTGAATTCAGGGCCAGCCTCGCGCCAATAGCAGTGAGTCAGAATGTGATGCCGGCCGACCTCACCGCCGGCTTCAATCTCGCGATCAGGCGGCACCGCCCAATGAAACAAAGCGTTAAACCGCGTGACGCGCACACCGCCGGCAGAAGGTTTTACATGTTCGAGAAAGGTCGAGAAACGCCCGGTGATTTTGCGCGCGTTCAATTCCTCGGCCACGCGATAAAATTCTTCCAGCGAAACGCCAGCTTCATTTGCGCGCGCCGCCCACGGCGCCACTTGAATTTCGTCCAACCCGAATTCACGCTTCAGCGCGAGCAACACTTTCCACTCCTGTTCGCTAAGATCGACAACTTGCACCGGAATCATCTTGGCTGGTTCGTTCGCTTTGCTCCCCGGCTCAATCGTTTTCCGGCGAACATGGCCTACGCCGAGAGTAAAGATTCCTTTGGCCGGCATGATACGAAAATCTTCCGCGCCAACTTTCTTGGCGAGTAATTCGCAATGCTGTTGCAACGAAAAGCCGCGCGGCACTTTCAACGTCGTCCAAAGTTTGTAATCCGAGCCGGCCGTGACCGCGTCAGTCGAGCGCAGCACCACGTGACCGGAAAATGGATCGCGCTGGAACATCCAATCGAACGCATTGTCGATCTTGTCCGGGGGAACTTTCCAGGCCACGAGTGCGCTATCGGCAAGATTGGTCGCGAGCAAAGTTTGCCGCACGCGACGGATCGTGCCGGCGCGGAGCATGGCCGCGATCCGCGCCATGACAACATCGACATCTACACCCGAGCGCCGCGCAATTTCCTCGAACGGCTCGCGCACAAAGCCTTCGATCTTGTCCTCGGAAATGGCGAGAATCTTAGCGTTGATAGGATCATCGTGCTCGACCGGCAACATGGCGCAAATAAACGCTATCGGACGCGATTATCCAAGTCGTAGTCACGATTCGATATTGGACGTTGGGCGTTGAGCGTTCGACGTTTTCTGCGACTCCTCATGATTAAGGTCATCTTCTTCGACGCGGTCGGCACACTCTTTTATCTAACGAAAAGCGTCGGGTATCATTACGCGCTCGTCGGCGATGAAGTTGGTTTGAAATTGAACGCGCCCGCGCTGGATCGCGCGTTCTATGCAGCATGGAAAAGAATGCCGCCGCGGAAAGCCATCGATGGGCCGCGCGAAAACGACGATAAAGATTGGTGGCGCGAACTTGTCGATCTTGTCCTCGATCAGGTCGCGCCGGAACTCGATGAAATCGATCGCGATAATTTCTTCGAGGTCGCCTACGAGCATTTCGCCGAAGCTGGCGTGTGGGAACTTTATCCGGAGGTTGTCGATGTTCTGGAAAAGTTGCGGCTGCGATTCCGCCTTGCGGTCATCTCGAATTTTGATGGACGTCTGCGCATGATCCTGGAGCAACTCGGCGTTTCGAAATTTTTCTCGCACGTTTTTATTTCCAGCGAAATTGGCGCCGACAAACCTGATCAGCTCATTTACCGACGCGCAGTGAAGTTTCTCGGCATCGGACCAAAAGAAGCGTTGCACGTCGGCGACGATCCGGAACGCGATTGGAAAAGCGCGACGGCTGCCGGATTGTCGATCTTTCAGTTGGATCGACAAAAAAAATCGCTGCGCGATCTACTGAAGATGCTGTAGCGGCGGCCTATGACCGCCGAATCTAGAGTACGACGCTCATAGAGCGCGGCTACAGAATTGTAGGGCAAGCGCATTGCTTGCCATCTAGAAAAGGTAGGGGCGATTAACCTCAATCGCCCGCGGGCGGTTCGGTGAACCGCCCCTACCCAAACATTGGGTCGGCCGGGACTCGAACCC
>DMCG01000025.1:6082-7436 GCA_003445855.1 Spartobacteria bacterium
CGGGACTCGAACCCGGAACCAACGCCTTAAAAGGGCGCTGCTCTACCGATTGAGCTACCGACCCGCGTGCGAGAAAGTTTGTACTCCAGCTCCAACATTGCTGCAAGATTGTAGGGCAGGTGCTGCGCCTGCCAATTTGGTTTCAAACCTGGCCGCCGACGTGTAATCATTCGACTCGCCGTGAACTCATTTCAGAATTTGTCGCAACTGCTGGTTCTGGCCGCCGGAATAACATCAATACGCGCGGCCGAATTTGATTTAGCCGCCACCGCAACTAATCAGCTCGCTGTCGATCTTCATCGGCAGTTCGCGACGCGCGCCGACGAAAATCTTTGCATTTCGCCGTACTCAATTCAGAGCGCGTTGGCGATGACATTCGCCGGCGCGGATGGGGAGACGCGCACTGAAATGGCGCGCGTGCTTCATTTTCCAAACGCGGGCGATGCAATCCACACTTCGTTCGCTTCGCTCCAGCGTTCGCTGGAGGAAATGTCGAAGAAGACCGCGACGATCGCCGATGAATCGAAAAAAACCGGCGGACCGAGCGACCCGATTACATTGGCAATTGCGAATCGGCTTTTCGCGCAAATCGGTTACGACTTTCGCGATTCATTCCGCGCCTTCGTGAAACAATATTACGGCGCACCATTCGAGCCGCTCGATTTTCGCAAAGATGCCGCCGGCGCAACCAGGCACATCAACAAATGGGTGGCCGAGCAGACGCGTGATCGGATCCGCGATTTGATTCCAGCGGAAGCGTTGAATGAGATGACCCGGCTCGTGCTCGCGAACGCGATTTATCTCAAAGCGCCGTGGGCCGACGAATTTTCAGGCGCGGCGACAACGCCGCAGCCGTTTCATGTTCGCGGCGGCGCGCCTGTCGATGTTCCGATGATGCGAAAGGAAGATCAACATTTCGGTTACGCGAAACGCGATGGATTCACGGCTGTCAGCATTCCGTACACCGGAAACGAACTGCAATTTCTCGTGCTGGTGCCGGATGAAATAAATGGTTTGCGCGCGCTGGAATCAAAACTCAACGCCGACATGTTGGCGCAGTGCGCCAAACTCGAAGAGCGCGATGTCGATCTTTCATTGCCGAAGTTCAAATTCGAACCGCCGACGATGGCTCTCGGCGAGAAATTGCAAGCGCTCGGAATGAAAACAGCATTCGATCAACCGACGGGCAGCGCAAATTTCGACCGAATCGCGCCGCGCAAACCGAATGATTACCTCTATCTTTCGCAGGTCTTTCACAAAACCTTTATCGCCGTCGATGAGAAAGGGACTGAAGCTGCGGCTGCAACTGCCGTAGTAATGATGGCCACGTCGGCTATGGTCAAAAGATCGCCGC
>DMCG01000024.1:0-2222 GCA_003445855.1 Spartobacteria bacterium
GGTGACAAATTGGGAGAGCGGCCGCTTCACGATTGTCGATCTTGAATGGGCGCTGGCCAAATTGCGCGACGCTTCCCGCATTGTCGCGGGCGATATCTGCGGTGCGTTTTCAGAGCCAGCTTATGCGCGCCGGAAACAGCGTTTCGCCTCGGAAATGGATCATCCGAAACTTTCACGACCGGGTCCGGAGCAAACGCGAGAGACCAACTCCTCGGCATTAAAAAAGCTTTGGCCGCTTTTAGCTGAGTGAGACGAGCGCAACACCGGCGCTGATCAGCAAGGCGCCAATTGTCAGCTGCAGGGTCAACTTTTCCTTCAGTACAATCGCCGCCAGCAAGCTGATGAAGATGATGCTCAGCCCCTGAAATGGGTAGAGATAACTAAGATCGAAATGTTGAAGCAAGCCGAGCGTAAGAAAGAACGAAATCGCCATCGAACAAATTCCGGCGCTCAGCAGCCACATAAATCCCGGATTGCGAAAGCTGCTGCGGCTAGCGAATTCCATTGCCTTTTTCAGAAAAAGCTGGCCCGCCACGAAAGTGATAAGCGCGATAAGAATTAAGGTAAGTGAAAAAAAAGTCACAATCGTTCCTCGAAGTGCGCGACCGGTTTTGCCAGCACCGCCAGACCGATGATGACCAGTGCGATGCCGACCCAACGCCGCGCGGAAATTACTTCGCCGAGAAAAATCCAGCAGCCCAAAGGAACCAAAACGTCGACCACGCGCGACATGGGAAACGCGATCGTAAGTGGAATGTATCTCAAAACGTAGAGCCAGCTGAGAAAGCTAATGATGATAAGACCAATCGCCCACCAGACCAGAGGCGAGGCCAGGCCGCTTATTCCCGTCCACGACCAGGCGTTGGCGGGGTTCGCCGTGTCTGAAGCGCCGCGTTTTAGCAACAGTTCGGAAGCGAGGACGCAAGCGACGCTAAGGACGAGCTGAAACCAGGGATTGAAAAATCCGGAAGGTCGATCTCGCATTTCGAGCGCACTGTTAGCAAGTGCGAGACCGGGAGAAAAGGATTAACCGACCGTTAAAGCTGATCGGCGTTGGGAAAACGCCGCAAGATTGGATCGTGCCGTGTCGGTTCCAGGTATTTCAAGGCGCGGCGGAAGATCGGATTGAAAAACGCTCTCGTGTGCATGACGTAAAGATCGAGCGGCACGAGTTCACAACCAAGGTGCAGCTTTGGATCGTAATTTAAGGGGCCGCTGCAATAAGATCGCAGTCCGCTGGCAATTGCCCAGCCGATGACGTCGCGCAGGGTGTAGAAATATAGATGCAGGTCCAGCGCGACCTTGTAATCCAACCCGAGACATTCGTCGTAAATCGTGCCGTCGTGAATCATGCAACAGCTGAAGGCAACGATCCGGCCGAGTTGTCGCCAGATAAAAAACCGGGCCCGCTCCGGCATTCGTTCACCAAGGCTGCAAAAAAAATCCTTCGTCAGCGTCTCAAACTTGAAGCGCGAGCGTTCGTGCACCTGAAGATAGAGCGGATAAATTTCATCGATCTGCGGCGTGATGTCGCTGACGACCTCCATGTCGATCTTCGGCGCGCGTTCCGCTTTCCGGAATTTGCGGCGCAAACTTTTTCGCGTGACGCGGCTGAGCGTGCTCAAATATTCATCGAAATCGCGGTAATCGAGCGCGAGACGCGTCATCGGCATACTCGGCACGCGCGCGTAGCCATTTGAAGAAAAACTTCCGAGGACAGGGCGATATTTCGCCGGGAAATCTTTTAGAACGACGAGGGAAGCTTTGTTCCGCCGCGCATAAGTTTTCAGGCTGGCGAGCAGTGCCTCGGCCGTCCACCGCTCATCTTCCGGGCGACATGCGCCGAGATGGCCTTCGCCCGCCGCGCATCCGACCATCAGGACCCGCATCGTTAAAAAGCGCGGGAATTTTTTCCGAACAAGATCGACAATCGATCGGAATTTGCCAGGCACGCCCTCCACCAGATTTTGCCGAACAAAAAAAACCGGTTGGATCGCGCGGACCTCGCCGGATTCATCCTCCAGAAGCAAATAGCGATATTCGAAATCCTGCGCCAGCGTTTGCTCGACGATCTCGTAGAAGCGGTGATCTTTGCACTTGTCCAGAAACGCGCGCGGCCACGCGCCACAACCCTGCAAGTCGGTGCGGGTTACAATTTTTGCGATGCCTTGCGGAAATGAAATAGTGCCGCGTTCCTGCATCGAAAAGATCCAGCTGAGTAA
>DMCG01000024.1:2539-4075 GCA_003445855.1 Spartobacteria bacterium
GCCGCTGCGAATGTGCAGATCGCGCTGCGGAAAGGCGATCTCGATCCCGGCCTCGCGGAATTTCTCCTCGATGGCAAAATTGAGATCGCTGCGATAGCGGCCCGGCCGATCACTCATCTCACTGCTCCATACCACCAGCTCGAAGTCGATCGAGTTGTCGCCGAATTTGTCGAGAAAAACGCTTGGGATCGGTTCCTTTAAGGTCTGCGGATTTTCGCGGCCCACCGCCACCAGCGCCTCGCGCACTTTGCTCACGTCGCTGCCATAGCTCACGCCCGGAATGCGAAACCGCACCCGCGGATCGCCGTAAGTCCAATTTGTCACCGGCGAATCGATGAACTTCGTGTTCGGCACGATCATCGTGATGTTGTCGTTGGTGCGAATGACGGTGCTGCGGGCGCGAATTTGCTGCACCTGGCCGGTGATGCCCGCGACCTCGACGCGATCTCCAATCGTGATCGGTCTTTCCGCCAGAATCACCAAACCGCTAATGAAATTGCTCGCGATATTCTGCAATCCAAAGCCGACACCAACGCCGACCGCCCCCGCAAAAACCGTGAGCGCGCCGAGATGGATGCCGGTGTTTTCCAGAACAATGAAAATGCCGACAACGAGCACGACATTGCTGACGATTTGGGAAATCGCGTACTGAAGTGCGCGATCCAGCCCGCTGTGAACGAGGAAACGGTTGAAAAGAAAGCGTTTCGTTCTCGAAGAAAGCCAGAAGACTGCGATGAGCAGCGCGATGAGCAGAAAAACCTGGATGAGACTCAGCGCGACACCAGGCAGAGGCGCGTTCCAGGGCAGCGGAATGCCGGCTGCATTGATCGCGCTGACGGTAAAAAAGACCAGCGCCGAAAGACTGAGAATCGTCGTGACGATCGCGATGAAGTTATTGTCGATCTTGAAGCGACTGAAAAAACGGCGGACGACGCCGCTCTGTAATGTGCGCGCGCTAATGAGTCCGGCTGTCAGCAGGGCCGCGAATGCGATCAGGCCCAGCAAGGAGACGTAATTGCCTCCTATTTGGAACAATGGTCTTTCGAGGAACGAGAAGGGCATCGTTGTTTAGTCTGGTCGTCCCCCACTTGCGCGCAACCTCCAAGCAAAAAAACACGGCCGAAGCCGTGTTTTCGCCCAGAGGAAGCGTTGCCGTGATGGCACGCCGGTCAGGTCTACTGTTTGCTCGATTTTTCTTCGATGTATTTCATCACATCGCCGACCGTTTGCAGCTTCTCCGCATCTTCATCCGGTACTTCGACGGAAAATTCCTCTTCAAACGCCATCACCAGCTCGACGATGTCGAGCGAGTCCGCGCCCAAATCTTCGATAAAGGACGCCGTGGGCGTGACCTGCTCGGGGTTAACGCCGAGTTGTTCGACAATGATGTCCTTGACCTTCTCTTCGATTGATTTTTCCGACATAAAATGTGTTTCGTTGGTGTCGTGCAGGGAAAGGTTTAGACCAGTCCGAGCACAGGATGGCAAGTAAATGAATTAGAGAGCTTGTCAATCAAATTTCAGACCGGTTCGTTGT
>DMCG01000024.1:4404-4805 GCA_003445855.1 Spartobacteria bacterium
GGTTTACTTCCCGTGCGCTTGGAGTAAATGGAAATGATGCCGCCTTCCGCCGTCGATCCGGCTGATTTGCTCGATCTCAAATTACTGCCCGCATGGGTGAAAGAGCCCGCGCAAACGCGAACTTACGCGCGCGACCAAGGCGCAGCGGAAAGCGATCGACCAAGCACACGCCAACGCCACAAGCAAGAGCAAGATCGAGAGCGAAAATCAAAACCGGTAGGGCGTCACGGTCCGCCACAGGACGGATTCGCTGCGGCGAACCCGTCGCGCCGAGTTCGCGACCGAACCGACAAACCTGCGCAAGATCGACATGGTCAGGATCGACATAAAGTTTCCCAACTGATCGCGCCGCCAGTCGCGGTGCGATTTTTGCCGCGGCCGCCGGTCTTCGAAAATGTCGT
>DMCG01000072.1:0-1571 GCA_003445855.1 Spartobacteria bacterium
GATTAGACGTGGGGAAAACGAATCTTCAGCTTATAGCAAATGAAGAGAACCAGGATCGCGCCAAGTGTGGAAAAAATGAGGCCGGCGGGATGATATCGCTCATTTGCCGGACGCGAAAACATGTGGGTAACGGCGCCGCCGATGATCGATCCGATGATGCCGAGCACGATTGTCCAGAAAATCGTCATGTGCACGTGCATCACCGCTTTCGCGATAACCCCCGCGATCAACCCAACAAGAATGTACCAGATTAAGTGAAACATAATTTTTCCTCCGTCGTTTGCTGCAGAAAGTTGCCGAGTATGGCCAGGCGTTTCACAATTAACCAGACTTTTTTTCACGAAAGAGAAAAGGATTAGCCTGTGGTTCGAGCTCGCCACGGGACGAGTCCGTCCGATGGCGGACCGGGTGGGCGTTGATTGTCAAGCTTGGCGAGACCGCCGCAACAGCGAAGCCACAAATGGACACGAATTGGTGACAGAGGGGCCAGGGTCAGCGACGACGGCTGCAACGGATTTGAATCAGTGTTCATTAGTGTGCATTTGTTGTTAAGATGCAGTTGACGGCAATCACTCGCGAGGTGAGCGGAAGCATCAACAATTGCGAGCTGTCATTTCATGCGCGCGAGCCGATTGACGCTGCCAAAGCAATTGCACAGCACAAAGCGTATCAAGATTGCCTCGCGGAACTGGGGGTCCGGGTCGTTTCTCTTCCAGCCGAGCCGGAACTCCCGGATGCTGTCTTTGTGGAGGACCCGGCGGTGGTCGTGGACGAGGTCGCGGTCATTTCCATCATGGGAGCGCCGAGCCGGCGGCCCGAAGCCCGCAGTTTGGCGGATGCGCTCTCCCGCTACCGGCCGATCAAGTTTCTCGTCGACCCCGCAACTCTGGATGGAGGAGACGTGCTGCGCGTCGGTCGTCTCGTGTTTGCCGGTTTATCGCAACGCACAAATTGGGAAGGCATCGCCCAGTTGCGCGATGTGCTTCGGGCCTTCGATTACGAGGTACAGCCGGTCGAGGTCAGAGACTGCCTTCATCTCAAAAGCGCGTGCTCATACATTGGCAACGACACCCTTCTCATCAATCGATCCTGGATCGATGCGGAGCGATTTCGCGACCTTCAATTGCTGGATGTTCCTGATGAAGAGCCGGCCGCAGCGAACGCGCTGTTGATCAAGGATGTCGTGATCATTCCCGCTTCTTTTCCCAAGACCCGTGCCCTGCTGGAGCAGCGCGGGTTTCGCGTGCGAACGATCGATTTGTCTGAGCTGCAAAAAGCCGAAGCTGGCGTGACCTGCACCAGCTTAATTTTTAACCACGAAGCGATCAATTCCGGTGAACACTAATGAACACGAATCGACACGAATTACCGGAGGAGGAGCCGCGGTCAGCGCTCGTGGTTGAAATGATCCGACGGGATTTCGGCGAGGGCGCCGAAACCGGCACGAGAGCGCGTGCGCTCCCAAGAAGAGTTTTGCGAAACAATGGCAGATTTTCCCGTTGACAACTTGAATCACTTACCGAGCTGACGACACCGAAAGCTTTCGCGTGCTCGCTAATCGTTGAATCGTT
>DMCG01000072.1:1841-3611 GCA_003445855.1 Spartobacteria bacterium
AAGCGGTGAAGCGGTCCGCCTTCGGCCGTCATGGCGGCTCCCGCGTAACATGTGGTTGATCCGCCTGAGGCGGATTGTCGCCGCGGCGAGCTACGGCGGCGAGCGAAAGGTTGAGAACGTTGAGGTGGGTTGACCCGGGCGGCCGGGGAACTAGGTTTAATCATGCTTCATCCGACTTCGGTAAAGGCTTTGCCAAAGAATCGGATTTTTATCCGCTATTCCGATGGCGCCGAGGGTGAGATCGATTTGTCCGAATTCGCGAACAAGAAACTTTTCGCCGCGTGGAAAGACCCGGCGTTTTTTCAAAAGGTGCACGTAGGCCCGTATCGCCAGATTCGGTGGAGTGACGAGATCGAGCTCTGCCCGGATTCGCTCTATCTGAAATTGACGGGCGAAACGCCTGAGCAGTTTCTCGCGAAATCAGCGGCGGCACCCGCGCATGCCTGAGATCAGCCGCTTCTACGGCATCATCATTCGAATGTATTCAGGCGATCATCCGCCTGCGCACTTCCACGCGATCTACGGCGAGCACGAAGCGTTTGTCGAAATCGAAACGGGTCGGATTCTCTTCGGTTACATCCCGGGGACCGCTCTGCGATTAGTTCAACTCTGGACCGATCAACACAGGAATGAATTGCGGGAATTGTGGGAGGCTGCCACTCAGCTGGAGCCGCTGAAGAAGATTGCGCCTTTGGAATAGGCTCGATGACGGCGACCTCGATCGTTTGGGAAATTTTCGCTTCCCGCGCAAATTTTCTTTTGACGCCGGATGGAACCTGACTAATTTACTAGTGCCGCGATAAGCGGTCCAGCCCCAAGCGTGGGGCGGGATGTTCTTCCGGGCTCATGGTCGAGCCGATTCGTTCAGTCAGTGATGACGGGTTGGGTTTCGCCGTGTACCGGAGAAAAGAACATGTCGATCTTTGACAGTTTGGTTCTGAGTTTTGTTATCACGACGAGGAGTTGTCCGCCTACGTCCCGCAGTCGCGGGACTACGGCGCGATGAATTCCGAAACGGAATTCAGAATGCGATAAGTCAGCGAAAATTGAATTGTGCGTTATTCGTTAAGTTTCTTTGATTAAAAATTTTCCCAAAGCTCGCAAGAGTCGAGGGAATCTTAGTTTAAGATCGGACGAACCTGTGTCCCGCCACGGCGGGAGACAGATTATCGAATGGTCAGATTTATGTCCCGCAGACGCGGGACGCAAACTTTTCGGTTCCCGTTAAAAGGAGCCGAACCGTTTTTTACGGAGAGTTTGATTCTGGCTCAGAACGAACGCTGGCGGCGTGGATAAGACATGCAAGTCGAACGGGAACTCTTTTGGTAGCAATACTAAAAGAGTTCTAGTGGCGAACGGGTGCGTAACACGTGGGCAATCTGCCGAGAAGTGGGGGATAGCTCGCCGAAAGGCGAATTAATACCGCATGTGATGAGAGTAGACATCTATTCGAAATCAAAGCCGGGGCAACCTGGCGCTTTTTGAGGAGCCCGCGGCCTATCAGCTTGTTGGTGAGGTAACGGCTCACCAAGGCTTTGACGGGTAGCTGGTCTGAGAGGACGACCAGTCACACTGGAACTGAGACACGGTCCAGACACCTACGGGTGGCAGCAGTCGAGAATTTTTCTCAATGGGGGAAACCCTGAAGGAGCGACGCCGCGTGGAGGATGAAGGTCTTCGGGTTGTAAACTCCTGTCATTTGAGAACAAGTGGCCGAACGTAACTGCTTCGGCCTTGATAGTATCAGAAGAGGAAGGGACGGCTAACTCT